>WGAW01000198.1 GCA_015494675.1 Hydrogenimonas sp.
GGCTTCTGCTCCCTCGCGGTGACCTTCCAGTTGATCTTTCTCACGTCATCGCCGTAGCTGTACTCTTTGAGCTCGGCGAAATCTATGCCGCTGCCCCTGAAAGCCGAGATGTTGTTGCCGATATTCTGTCCGAAAAGCCGCCTTCTGGTCTTTATCAGCAGCTCTCTTGTCTTTGTGTTCATGGCAGCGGAACGGCCTTCTGTATCTCGGTTATCACATCGTCGGGGGTGACGTCCGCCGCTTCGGCCTTGTAGCCGAGGATTATGCGGTGGCGCAGAACGTCGTGCAGCACTTCGGCTATATCTACCGGGCTTACGTAATCTTTGCCGCGTATCAGCGCCACGGCGCGGCTTGCTCGATAGAGGTCGATGGATGCGCGCGGGCTTGCACCGAACTCTATATACTCTCTCATACCCTCCAGGCCGTATTCGGACGGAAAGCGCGATGCAAATATAAGCTTCAGCATATACTTCTGTACTGCATCGTCGACATGGATATCGCCCAGCTCTTTCTGCATCCGCTCTATCTCCTCCCTGCCGGCAACCTGAGAAACCGGCTCGAAGCCGCGGGCCGCCACGCGGCTGACCACCTCGAACTCCTCCTCTATGGTGTTGTAGCCTACATCCACCTTCAACATGAAGCGATCCAGCTGCGCTTCGGGCAGGCGGTAGGTTCCCTCCTGCTCTACCGGGTTTTGCGTGGCCAGCACCAGAAACGGGCGGTCCACCCTGTAGGTCTCTTCCGCTATCGTCACCTGCTTCTCCTGCATCACCTCAAGTAGTGCCGACTGCACCTTCGCCGGCGCCCTGTTTATCTCGTCGGCCAGAAGAAGGTTGGTAAAGACCGGGCCGTGCTTTATCTTGAACTCGCCGCTCTTTTGATCGTAGATTTCGGTTCCGGTTATGTCGCTCGGAAGCAGATCGGGGGTGAACTGCACACGCTTGAAACCGAGCCCCAAAGAGCGCGCAAGCGCATTTACCGCCGTCGTCTTCGCCAGCCCCGGCACCCCCTCGACCAGAAGGTGCCCTTCGCAAAGCAGCGCTATGAGCATCGAGTCCACGAGGTGCTCGTGCCCCACTATCACTTTGCCGACCTCTCTTTTTATCGCCTCTATAGTGCTCTTCATGTAGATCTCCGATTGAAAATATAACCCTAATTATATTGATACGCGGCTAACGAAAACCAATTGAAGGTAAACGAACGGTAAACACGGAATAGATTCCGACTCATCCCGATACTCTTTTTTCTATAATATTTTGCAATGTGCATTATTTCTTTATGTTTTCTGTTTACATTTTCTCAAAAATGACGATTTAGATTTTAGCAACAATTTTTCCGAAAGATAACGGCGATACCTATGAACAGATTTTTAAAAGTCTTAAAGAGCAGCAAGATCCTTCTGCCGGTCTTTATCACATCCCTGCTTCTGGGGGCATTTCTCTTCTTCTACATTCCGTATATAATGGAAGAGGGTCTGGTAAAAAGTATCGTCCGCCACTCCAAAAATGCCGTGGAACGCCTTCAGATGGAGCGGGAGTACTATACTCTTTCGGTAGTCCGGGACGTCAAGAAGTTTGCACCGCAGCTAAGCTTCGACTACAACCACGAAGGTGTAAACGGCAAGCTGCCGTTCCCCACCACGACGATACACGATCTTAGCAGAATGTACTCCAAACGCAGCGACGTAAAGTTCTCGCTATATAGTGAATACCCTTTTTTGAACAGGAAAGACCGTGTACTTACCCCTTTTCAGAAAGAGGCCCTCAAAATGGTCAAAAAGAACGGCGGCCTCTACTACAAAAAGGATTTCGTTGACGGAAAGCCGGTACTGAGGGTCGCCGTTGCCGACTATATGGTCCAGCAGGCGTGTGTCGACTGCCACAACAGCCACAAGCTCAAAAACTGGCCCTCCGACAAGTGGAAGCTCGGAGACATGAGAGGTGTTCTGGAGATCTCAACTCCCATGGAGAGCGCGATGGCGGAGATGTACAGCTCCAGAAACAGGGTCCTTTTCACATCCTTGGCCATCATGCTGCTGCTTTTTGTCTACTACGCCTACCTGCTTATGAGAAGGGAGAGTGAGCTTAACAGCGAAAAAGAGGAGCTGAGCGAAGATCTGAAAGATCTCTCCGCACACTTCGACCGCTATGTCATAGCCTCGAAAACCGACCTCAACGGCAGGATAATATACGCAAGCGAGAGGTTCTGCAAAATTTCGGGCTACAAGCCGGAGGAGCTTATAGGAAAGACCCACAATATCGTACGCCACCCCGATACTCCCAAAGAGCTCTACAAAAAGATGTGGGAGAGAATATCGAACGACAAAACGTGGGCCGGAGAGCTTAAAAACAGGAAGAAAAACGGCGGCTACTACTGGGTGAAGGCGGTGGTCATGCCGCTTTACAACCATAAAGGTGAAAAGGTCGGATATACATCGATCCGGCAGGATATCACCGACAAGAAGAAGATAGAGGAGCTAAACAGAGATCTCGAGAAGCGCGTCGAAGAGGAGGTCAAAAAGAACAGGGAGAAGGACAAACAGCTGCTTCACCAGTCGAGACTCGCACAGATGGGGGAGATGATAAGCATGATAGCCCACCAGTGGCGCCAGCCCCTCTCCGCCATAAGCTCCTGCTCACTGGCGATAAACGTCAAGGCGAAACTCGGAAAGCTCGACAAAGAGTCGGCGGTGGAGCTGTCGGAAAAGATTTCGGAGTACTCCCAGCACCTGAGCAGTACGATAGACGACTTCAGGGATTTTTTCAAACCGAACAGGGGCAAAGAGGAGACGACATACGAGTCACTCGTAAAATCGGCGCTCTCCATCGTCGAAGTCTCTTTGAAAAACAGGAGCGTAGATGTAAGACTCGACCTGCAGTGTGACGCCCTGCTCACGACATACCCCAACGAACTTAAACAGGTGATCCTGAACCTGGTAAAGAATGCCGAAGATGCCGTTGTTGAGCGTAAGATACCCGAACCGTATATAGAGATAAAGAGCTATACGGAAGATAACAAAGCGGTTCTGGAGGTACGGGACAATGCGGGAGGCGTGCCGGACAACATCATCGATAAGATATTCGATCCGTACTTCTCAACAAAACTCGAGAAAAACGGCACCGGACTCGGGCTCTATATGTCGAAGATGATAGTGGAGGAGCACTGTAACGGCAAACTCGAAGTCGAAAACGGCCCGGAGGGGGCGATTTTCAAAATCACCCTGGAGCTCGACGGATGATAGGCGATATCGAAAAGATCATATCCTACAGCCATCGATTGAGGCTGCTCTATGTGGAGGACGATTTGGATGCCAGAAACTCCACGATGGCGATTTTCAGCGAATTTTTCGACGAAATCGTCCCTGCATCCGACGGTCTGGAGGGGCTGGAGCTCTTCGAAAAGAGCGACATAGATCTTGTCATAACCGACATCAACATGCCGAGGATGAACGGCCTTCAGATGGTCAAAAAGATACGGGAACTAAACAGGGATATTCCGGTTCTGGTTCTCTCCGCCCACAACGAATCGGAGTACTTCATGAGCAGCATAAAGCTCGGAGTCGACGGCTACCTGCTAAAACCGATCGACTTCGACCAGTTTCTCGGAGTGCTCAACAACATCGTGGAGAAGCTCTACCTGAAGGAGGAGGCGGCAAAGAACCTCAACCTGCTACGCCAGTACCAGGAGGTTACGGATGCCGGGAACATAGTCTCGAAGACGGACCCGAGAGGAGTCATAACCTATGTCAACGACGCATTCTGCGAAATCTCCGAATATACGAAAGAGGAGCTGATAGGAAAACCGCACAACATAGTCAGACATCCGGACAATCCGCCCGAGCTTTTCAGGGATATGTGGAAGACGATAAAAGAGAGAAAAGAGATATGGCACGGGGTTCTCAAAAACAGAAAGAAAAGCGGAAATTTCTACTATGTAAATACGACGATAAAGCCGATCCTCGATCAAAACGGAGAGATAATCGAGTATATAGCCCTCAGAAGCGACATTACGGATATAATGAACCCCAGAAAACAGCTGCACGATCTGATAGATTCGTGCATGGAGACGATTATGGTGCTCGTCAAGATCGAGGGTTTTGAGGATATAGAGAAGTTTTACGGACAGAAGCTGACACAGACGATAGAGGAGAAGTTCGCACATAAACTTTTCGACTATATTCCGAAAGAGTGCGAGTTCGAAAGGGTATACGTGCTTGGAAACGGCGAATACGCCTTCGCGAAAGATAAAAAAATTTGCGCCTATAAAGCCGACTTCATCATTGAGCAGCTGAAAAAGTTTCAAAAAAGGGTCAACGAAACCGGAATCAGCCTCGACGAGATCGACTATGCCGTTTCTGTACTCGTAAGCTTCTCCTACGGTCGCAACGCGCTCGAAAACGCCAAGTACGGGTTGAAAGAGCTAATGGAAAAGAAGCTCGATTTCATCGTCGCCAACGACCTTGTGCAAAAAGAGCACGACAAAGCGCAAAAAAACCTGCAGATACTAAAAAAGATAAAGAGGGCAATCGAGTCGAACGATATAATCTGCTACTTTCAGCCTATCGTTGACAATAGTACGAAAGAGATACACAAATATGAGTCCCTCGCAAGGCTGGTAGATGAGAACGGAGATATTCTCTCGCCATACTTCTTTCTCGAGACCGCCAAAAAGAGCAAATACTATCCGATGATTACCTCCATGATTCTAAAGAGCGCCTTCGAGGCGCTCGAGAGGACCGATCGCAAGATATCGATAAACCTCTCCGCACTCGACATAGAGAAGAGTTCAAGCCGCGATGAGATATGCAGACTGTTGGAGCTTCACAAAGATAAGGCTTCGAGAGTCGTTTTCGAACTTCTCGAAGACGAAGAGGTCAAAGATTTCGAACAGATAAAATCTTTCATCAAAGATGTAAAGGGGATGGGGGTAGAGATAGCCATCGACGACTTCGGAGCAGGATACTCCAACTTCCAGAGGCTGCTCGACTATCAGCCCGACATCCTGAAGATCGACGGCAGCCTGATAAAGAACATAGAGACGAGCACATTTTCACGATCCGTCGTAAAGACGGTGGTCTCTTTCGCCAAAGAGCAGAATATCATGACGGTAGCGGAGTATGTGGAGAACGAAAAGATATTCTCGATCATAAAGGATTTCGGCATCGACTACTCCCAGGGATACCTCTTCGGCAAACCCGAACCGCTTTAACGCCGTACCATACTAAAACCTTTTCCAGAAAGCCGAACTCAAAAGCACGAAAACGGTATAGCACTCCAGCCTTCCTACGATCATCCCGATCGAGAGAACGATCTTGTCGGTATCGCTAAAGAAACCGAAATTTTCCGAAGGCCCCACCAGCGAAAATCCCGGGCCTATATTCCCCACCATCGCCAGAGCGCCCGAAATGGCCGTCATGGCGTCGAAACCGACGGCGTAGATATATATGCTAAGAGCGACGACTGTAAGAATGTAGAGAAAGAAGAAGCCGAACGTGGCGGAGAGTATACGCTCTTTGAGTTTGCTGCCGTCGACGAATATCGAGATCATCGCACTCGGGTGGAGTATTCGCTTGAACTCCGCAAAAAGTGTCTTGTAGATTATCACATAGCGGATCACCTTGACGCCGCCGGCGGTAGATCCGGCATTCCCTCCTATAAGCATCGCCACAAATATGACGGCGATCGCCAGGTTGCTCCAGCCGCCGTAGTCTACGGTAGCGAAACCCGTGGTAGTCATTACCGAAGCGATCGTGAAAAAGGAGTGTTTCAAAGTGTAGTAGAGCGTATCGCTCCCGAAATCCTCATGGACAACCACAAGAGTCAGAGAGAGCAGAACGAAGAGTGTCAGGTACCACTTTACCTCTTCGCTTCGGTATCCGCTCAAATCTCTGTAGTAGAGTCTCAGGTGGGCCAAAAAGTTGATTCCCGAAAGGATCATGAAAATCGTGGTCGTCCAGACGATTCCGTCGCTTCCGAATGCGCCCAGCGAGCTGTTTTTTGTGGAGAATCCGCCGGTAGAGATGGTCGAGAAGGCGTGATTTACGGCATCGAACCATCCCATCCCGAACATCTTCAGCAAAACGGTATCGATGAGGGTCAAAACGATATAGACTCCCCAGAGACTGAGCGCGGTATGCTTGATCTTGGGGGTAAGCTTCTCCATCTGGATTCCGGTAGACTCCGACTTGAAGAGAGCGAGACTCCCGGTCGGGTTTATAACGGAGAGCAGACCTACCCCGAGAACGATGATACCCATACCTCCGAGCCAGTGCATCAGGCTTCTATGAAACAGAACCGTTTTCGGAAGCGACTCTATATCGGAAAATACGGTCGCGCCCGTCGTCGTAAAGCCGCTAATGGCCTCGAAAAAAGCCGACGAGGGGGATATGGGGGTATAAAGCAGAAGAGGAGCGGCTCCGGCGACTCCCAGAAGCGCCCAAAGAGAGTTCACGGCCAGAATACTCTCTCTGATTCCGAGATTGAGCGGGTAATTTTTCAGAAAAAGCCATATAATGAAGTTGACTGAGAAAAAGAGAGTGACAAAGAGCAGAACAGGAAGATAGTTCTCGTTATAGATCAACGCCACCGCTATATTCATGGTGAAGAAGAGCGAAAGAGTCATGCCTATAAGGCTCAGAAGCTTCAGAATGCTTTTAAAGGCCATATATCCACTCTTTTACGCTCTTTTCAATATCTGCCCTGCAGAACGCCGCTACGACATCCCCCTCCTCTACATCCATCTTCTCGACGATGGCGGTAAGCCTGTTGTCTCTTACAACGAAACATTTCACCTCTTTAAGCCTTTTGGGCGGCTTTATAGACCTGCCTATCAGTTCCGAACCGGGGAAGATCTTGCGTAAAAAGACTATCCCTTTACCGCCGCAAAATCTCCTTTCGGTAACGACACCGCCGGAGTATATGCTCTCCATTATCGCATTGTAGGCGCTCATTTTGGGCCCCCGAACAACCACTATGCCCAAAGAGTGCATCAGGTTGTAGTACTCCATCTCGTTGTTTACAGCGACAACCTTCCTGATTCCATGCTCTTTGGCTTCGAGGGACTTGATGATATTGTATTCGTCGTTGTCGGTGGCCGCCACCATCATATCCGCATATCCGAGCCCCTCCTCTTCAAAGAGTCCCACGGTACCGTACTTGCAGTTGATCGTCATCGCCTCTCCCTCGAGGCTCTCTTCCGCCCTGCGGCAGAGTCTTATATCTTTTTCGACGAGCTTTACATCCTTGCCCCGCTCCACAAGCGCCTTCGCTATGGAGACTCCGAGATCTCCCCCTCCGAAGACGACGCACCTCTCTATCACCGCGGGAGCCTCTCTCTCGAGCCTCAAGCAGAGCTCCTTTATCGGCTTTTCGTCTCCGAAGAGATATAGAAGATCGTTGGCCATGACCGGCTCGTTCGGACCCGGGATGAAGAAAGTTTTCTCACGCTCGATTCCCACTATCGCGAAACCGTCGGGCTCTATGTCGATCTTCTCCGCATCGCTGCCTACCCTTACAGAGAGGAGCTTCAAATCGGTATATTTGAAGTGTTTGACATTGTTGGCCTTCGGATAGTCAAGTAGCGTAGCCACCGTCTGTGAGGTTATCCTCATAGGGAAAACGGCGTCGTCTATCCCCAACTTCTGCCTTATCGAACTTTTTGCGAAAAACTCGTTTCTAAGACGTATGATCTTGTGATCCACCTCTATGACGTCGTCGGCTATAAGTGTAGATATAAGATTGGCCTCATCCAGGTCGGTCACGGCTACGAAGAGGTCACTCTCTCTATCCATCAATTTTCTGTACGTTTCCGGATCCTCTATATCTCCATGTATCGGAAGTATGTCGAGGCTCTCCTGAAGCCGCTGCAGGGCCTCCCTGTTTCGATCTATCACCGTAACGTTGTGAGTTACACAGAGTGTGCGGGCGAGATTGAATCCTACCCTCCCCGCACCGGCAATTATGATATCCACACTACTTCTCCTCTCTTTTGGAGAGAACTTTTCCCGCTCTCTCCTCTTTAAGTTTCTCTCTTCTGCGCCTGATTCTCTCTTTTATATTCCTTATTCGTCCTATTTCGGTCTCTTCGAGATCTACCGCGGCATTCTCTATCACCTCCCCCACTTTGACCTCCAGCATTTCCGATTTTTTCATCGCAAGAATCTGGGATGTGAATACACTTCTGTGGCCCGTTATAAGAAAGCTTATGACCGCACTCAAGGCGGCATAGTGTGCGATTTCAAGCCCGAAAAGTTCAACCGCCATGATCGTTGCGGCGATCGGCGTATTGGTAGATCCGGCCAGTACGCTTACAAAACCGAGAGCCGCAAAGAGCGCTATATTATCTCCACCCATCAGCTGCCCGAAGAGATGACCGCTTGTCGCACCTATATAAAAAACGGGTGTTATGATTCCGCCGCTGCCGCCGACACCGAGTGTTATGGATGTATAGAGGGTTTTAAGCAAAAATGCGTACCACGGCAAATCTTTGGAGAAGTAGGGGTCGGGATTAAGGGTATCTTTTATCGTCTCGAGTCCGAGCCCCAAATATCTGTCTCCAAAGACAAAAGCGAGAGCTATAAGAACCGCACCGCCGCCGAATGCGACCACATAGGGATTTAGCTGAATCCTCTTTATATATTTGTGAGCACTGCTTACGGCCGTGACCACAATGTCCGATATGAAACCGAAAAAGAGGCCGGCGGCCACCACCTGAAATATCAGGGGCAGATCCAGCGCGATATTCTGGTAGAATCGGATATCGAAATATGTATACTCGATGCCGAGAAACTGCGCCGTGGTGAATGCCGCGAATCCGGCTATGAACGACGGCAGCAGCACATCGTAGAGAATTACCCCGATGATAAGCACCTCCACACCGAATATCGCTCCGGCGATAGGTGTGCCGAAGACCGACGCGAAACCGGCGCTAATACCGCATATTACGAGCTTTTTGCGATCCTCTTTGCTGAATCGAAGAATATCGGATAGCCATGAAGCGGCGCCGGCGCCTATCTGCGCACCGGGCCCCTCTTTTCCGACAGAGCCGCCTGCGAATATCGTTATCACTGTAGCGAAAAGCTTAACCGGTATGACGGCGATGTCTATCTTTCCATGTTTTTTATGCACCGCCTCTATCACCTTTTCGGTACCGTGCCCCTCCGCACTCGGGGCGAAGGTACGCACTATCCATACTGTGATCATCAGAGCGAAGGGAAGGAGGTAGTAGTACTCGAAAGGAAGCTCCGTGCGGCTGCTCTCGGCAACCTGCAGGATCTTCAGAAACATGGTGACCACCGCACCGATGAGAACACCCACGACAGAAGAGAGTACTACCCATTTGGTGACGCTGAAAAATATCGCGGTCTGTTCCGTAACGTGTTTACGTATCATACAGGTAGTCCGGATTCGGCTAAATAACGTAGTGATCTTGCACGCTCATGGCGAATGAAAGGGTATGCCGGCAGTCTCATTCCCTGATTATAGCGCGATTTATATGAAAATTTTAGAAAATTTCTCTAATTTTATTATTAGCATAGCTAATGCTATAAGTTATAAATCGGTGATTTGCGATATATTTTTGGAAGTCGGTGTTTTTATGTTGACAAACCGCTACTTCATAACGGAGGACTCTATCTGCCTGAAGGTTGACAATCTCCCTTCGCAACGGCTTCGAAACTCTCTTTTACATTCTCGGGATCGAAATATAGTGATTCGGACGGGAATGCAAAATCGAGACCGTTGCGCTCCAATATCTCCCAAATCTTTAAAAGCACATCCTGTTTTATCGCCAGCCACTCCTCCCACTTCGTCGTTTCGGTAAAGGCGTATACAAGTATATTTACCGAAGATTCCGCGAACTCATCGAGATATACCAGCAGAGTGGTTTTTACGCCGTACTTGTCCTCCGCCGAAACAAGCTTCTTCTCTTTTCTCGACTGCTTTCGAATCAGGCCCGTATCTATCTTTTGCGGAGTCGCTATACCCGGATGCGATACGAGCATCCGCCTGATCTCTTCGAGCGCCTCGGTTAGTTTTTCCCGTTTCGACCCGTAGGTAACACCGATATATACCTTTATACGACGCCCGACCGTCCTTTTGCTCCAGTTTTTCAGCGGAGTGTTCGCGAGCGTCGAGTTCGGAACGGTAATCATGGCGTTGTCGAATGTCCTGATGAATGTGCTGATAAATCCGATCTCGACGACAGTACCTTCGACATCCTTCGTCTCTATCCAGTCACCCTGGGAGAAGGAGTTGTCGAAAATTATCTTCAAAAGGCCGAAAAAGTTGCTGAGCGTATTCTGAGCCGCGAGCGCTATGGCGAGACCGCCGATACCGAGCGAAGCGAGCAGACCGGTAATGTTCACCCCCATCTTTACAAGGAGCATGAAGATCGCTATCGTAACTACCGTAATCTTCAGGATGGAGATGACGAGGTTCACCAGCTCCCGGCGCATCTGCCTGTTTTTCAGCTCACCATGCTTTATCAGGTAGTCGAAGAAGAGGCTGTCTATTATGACCGTCGCGATGTATGCACCGATCCCGAGGTAGATCGCATAGAAGAGAATCCCGACACTTTCGGCCAACGGTTTCGGATAGAGTAGCACCTCCAGCCCCAGCTCGAATCCGAAAGAGAGAACCAGAAGGTAGAGAGGCTTTCTGATACCGTCGAGATTCGCAAGAAGCATCTCGTCTATGCGGTCTCTCTTTTTCAGGATCTGCCTCTTCAAGAAAGCGTAAAGCCTGTAGTAGACGACGAAGCCGACTCCCCATGCGAGCAGCATTATCAGGAGAAATATCAGAACCCTTCCCATATCGAGATAGAGGTATCGCAGGTATGTGTTTATTTTGGCGAAGAGCTCGATATCGTTGATCTTATCTATTATCTCGTCGAGTTTGAAGATGGCCGCCAGCGACCTGTAGTGAAGCAGAGACGGGTTCGAAGAGAGATACTCGAGAAAGTCGCCGAAAAAGGCGGTATGCATCTTCAGTTCGGCATAGTTTTCGACAATCTGCCGCGAGATGGCATCCTTGAGCGGTTTGGCCTCTTCGTACGCCTTGAGAAAGCGCTCCATCGGGATGGACCGAAGATATCTCATCTGCTCCTCTATCACCGAGTTCAGAGCTTTGTCATCCATCGAGGTCCAGCCGTCTGCGAGGCGAACGAAGAAGCGATATATATGCTCCTTGGTCTCGAGAGACTTCAAGGCTATCCTGTCTCTCGTAACGGCGGCCGTATAGCCGTACTCGCTGTTTACACCTATCCTGGCCAGAAGGCGGGAGCGCTCCTCTTTGGCTTTTGACGGGTCGAAAAAGGGGTTTTTCTCACTCTTTACGTCGTACGGTCTCTCCTTGATAACGGCTATGAGCTGGTTGAAGCGGGCTACACGCTCGTCCACCATCGAAGAGAGATCGAGGGGTTTTTGCACCGCTGAGGCGTTTCCCTCACGCGAAAGAGTGATCTTTTTGCCCTTTTCGGGCGAGTAGAAGCTCTTCTCTATCTCGACGACACTCTCCCAGAATCCGGAAGCCGCAAGCGCCAATACGGCGAGACTCAATAGGAGTAGAAGTCGTCTCACGGTTTTGTTACCTCAGTCGAATATTACCGTTTTGTTGGCGTAGACGAAGATCTTGTCTTCGAGCGCCAGCCTCAGGGCTTTTGCAAGCACTATCTTTTCCACATCGCGCCCCGCACTCTGCATCTGCTTCCAGTCCATCGCATGATCGACGGGTATCGTACCCTGCGCGATGATCGGTCCCTCGTCCAGGTTGTTGTTTACGAAGTGGGCGGTCGCTCCTATGATTTTAACACCGCGGTCATAAGCCTGCTTGTAAGGGTTCGCCCCTATGAATGCAGGAAGAAACGAGTGGTGTATGTTTATGATCCGCTCTTCGAAACGGCTCACGAACTCAGGTGTAAGTATTCGCATATATTTCGCCAACACTATATAGTCGATCTCGCCGAAAGAGTCTATCGCCTCCAAAATCAGCTCCTCGTGCTCGGCCCTCTGCAGCCCCTCGTGGCTTACGCACACGTAGGGTATATCGAACCTCTCGACAAGCCCTTTGAGTATATCGTAATTGGATACGACTCCGACGATCTGCGCCTCGAGTTCACCCGCTTCGTGGCGTATAAGTATGTCTCCGAGGCAGTGGCTCTCTTTGGTCGCCATGATCACCACCCGCTTGGGCCGCGGCTCCGCAAGCCTGATCACGGCGTCTTTCGGAAGAACGAGCTTCAGCTCCGCCTCCAGTGCGCCAGGATCGAACTTTCCGCTCACCTCGCTGCGCATGAAGAACTTCCCGTTTTGGGCATCGACGAACTCACGGTTCTTCTCTACATTGAGACCGAAATCGAAAAGGGTTTTGCTAATCTTGTAGACGAGGCCCTTTTCGTCCCTGCAGTCGATCAAAACGCGGTAATGCCTGGTCATTTAAGCCCTTTGTTTTGTTTGTGCGATTATACCAAACGGCTGTTGAAACAGAGATGTTGAGCGTTGCCTGGTCTCATAGCCGCACCCGTTAATCACGTAAACTTATTCCGAAAGCCTTAAACGGCCGCCGAAAAGCATCTTCGTAGCCTCCTCTTCGTCCATCGGTTTTCCGTAAAAGTATCCCTGAATCGTTGTCAATCCCAGATTTTGGAAAAACTCCTTCTGCTCGACCCTCTCCACTCCTTCGACAACACATCCGAGCCTGAACGTATCTACGATACTCTTCATGATGGTGACGAGCGCTTCATCTTTTGCGTCTCCCGGAATATTCTCGACAAACGCCCTGTCTATCTTCAGTTCATCTATCGGAAGCTTATGGATGTAGCGCAAAGAGGAGTATCCGGTCCCGAAATCGTCGAGCGATATCTTCACTCCCATCTTTTTCATCTCTTCCACAAAATCGAGCTCCTTTTGAGTGCAGGCCATAAGTTCGCTTTCGGTTATCTCCGCCGTAACGTACTGCAGCAGGTCGGCCCGTTTGAGCAGCTTTAAAATACGCTCATCCTCGAAATCACCGATATTGAAATTTACCGAAACAGATACCTCAAACCCCATTGCGTGCCACTTTTTCAGCTGCAAAAGGGCCTTTTTCAAGACGATAAAATCTATTTTCCCCATAAGCCCGTACTCCTGCGCAACAGGCAGAAAAAGTGCCGGCTGCACCAACTCTCCTCTGCCGTTTCGCCACCTCACGAGCGCTTCGAAACCCAAAACTCTACCTTCAATACAATCCACTTTCGGCTGGTAGTATACGATAAACTCCTCTTTCTTTACGGCGGCGTTGAGAGCGTCGAGAACGGAGCGCTTCTCGGCGATATGGTGCCCCATATACTCTTCGTAGAAGAGGACTCTGCTTCTACCGCCGCTCTTCGCCGTCCAGAGTGCGGAGTTTGCGTTTTTCACCGCGTCTTTGGCGTTTGCCGCACTTTTCGGATATGTACAGACCCCCATACTCAGGGTAACGAGAAGGCTCTTCCCTATTATGGAGATATTCTTTTCGAAAAACGACTCTATCTTTTCGGTAAGCTCCCTCGCCTCCTCTTCCGTACCGTCATGGAGTATGACGAACTCATCACCGCCGTAGCGGTAGACGTAGCCGGGCGACGCGATCTCTTTGAGAAGTTCGCCGACGCTTTTGATCACTATGTCCCCGAAGAGGTGGCCGAAAGTGTTGTTGATGGTTTTGAAGTTGTCGATATCGAGAAAAATTACGGAGAACTCCCTTTTCGACTCGATCTTTCTCTCCATATCTTCAAGAAGTCTATCTTTGTTGCGCAAAGAGGTAAGGGTGTCGTGACTTCTTAGGTAGTTACTGCGCTCCTCGGCACTCTTGAGCTCTTCGAGTATCACCATTTTGTCGGTTATGTCGTATACGATTCCCACCATCTTCAGCGGCTTGCCCGCCTCGTCTCTTATGACGAATCCCTTTTCGTGAATCCATGCGGTTTTCGAGTTTTTGAGTCTTATCTTGTGCCTCAGATCGTAGTACTCTTTTTCATTCGAAAGTACACTCTCGATCTCCCGCAAAACCACCTCTTTCGTATCTTCGTTCAAAACCGACATAAACTTTTCGAACGAGGGTTTGAAGTTCTCGGCATCTTCACCGTATATCTCGATTTTTCGTCGGCTCCATACCACTTCGTTGGTGGATATATCCCACTCCCAATAACCTATATTCGCGACATCCTGTGCGATTTCAAAAAGTTTCGGAAGATGTCGGGTTTCAATATTCAGTTTCGCCATGGCAAATCACTATTAATGAATAATCTGTTGTGATCATTGTTCAACCTGTTACTAATATCGCCCTGTTTCAAACGGGTCGTCCAAAAGTCGAGTCTAAAGAGCGGCAGTATAAACTCCATGAAAGAGAGATGATTCGATTCGGCGGAAGTGTATAAATTGATCTCTATTCCCGACCCGTAGATCTTTTCAACTCATTCAGCGAAGCCTCCGCGGCTTTGATGCCCTCTTCGTACGCTGTCATCCCTTTTTTAAGATCGAATATGTTTATAGCCCCGCACCCTTTCGGCTCGATGTAGAAATCGGCAAAAGCGGCGGAGGCTTTAATATTCGCGGCCATCATCAGCATCAAAACCCGTACGGTAGAGGCTATGATACCGGATGGCTCGGCTGCCGGAATCGGGTTGACGTTTATGCCCACAACGGGATAGGGCATCTTACTGAGCGGCTTCGTAGGCATATTGTCCATAAACCCGCCGTCAGCCAGAAGCGTTTCTTCGTATCTGACCGGAGCGAATATAGGAACCAGAGACGACGATGCCGCACACAACTTAGCCGCCGGACCCTCTTGGAAATAGCGTATATTGCCCTCTTTCAGGTCGCTACAGGCCACAGTAAACGGTATCCGCATATCTTCTATACGGGCGGTGTCCAGACTATTTTGCATAAGAGACTCTATGCGCTGCAGACCGAATAGCCCGCCGTTTTCGGAACTGCCCGTCAGATCTTTGAGCTTCAGATCTTTCATTATCGAAACTATATCCTCCGGGCTCTTGCCGTCACAAAGCAGTGCTCCGACCAGTGCCCCTCCGCTGCTGCCGCTGACCGCCCCGATCTCGAAACCGTTATCCAAGAGCACCCTAACGATACCGAGGTGAGCCATCGCACGTATTCCGCCGCCGGAGAGTGCGAGAGAGAGTTTCATGAGCCCTCTTTAACTCCGAATCTCTCCCGAACCGCGGCACGAATGCGGCGCCTCAGCTCCTCCCCCAGTCTCTTCCCTGCATACCCCTCTCTCAAAAGATCCGCGGGACGTATCCCGGGATCGAACCTGCTCTCATAGATTCCAAGCTCGACGGCCCTCCTTTTTAGGTCGTCGGCATATATTCCGATCCACTGCCTTAAAGCGAATCGAAGCGACAGAGCACCCAAAAATCTGTCGCTTATCTTCGAAGGGACACACTTTTGAAACTTCAAAACCTTTTTATATATGTTGGGTGTATGAATCCTTTCGCAGAGCTTCTGCGGGTTCAAGTGCAGATCGCACGACAATACGTAAAGAAAAACGTAAGGGCGCATCTGGGTGTCGACAAACTTCAGAGCGCGTACCATATGGCGCGCCGTTTTAAAAAAATCTCTCCTATTAAGGGAAAAACCGAGAATCTTTCGATCGATGCCGACCCGGCTCATCTCGAAAAGCCCGTAGTGAAGAAGCGGCGCCTCGAACATCTTCTCGAACTCCCAAAATATACGCTCTGCACTCAGATCCTCGAAAGAGATCGCACACATCAGCTCCCTGCTACGCTCTTCGATTCTGAATCCGAGGCGTGCGGCAAACTGCATCGCCCGCAATACGCGCAGAGAGTCCTCGGTGAAGGTAACCGGGTCAACCACCCTTATAAGACGCCTTTTGATATCTTCGAGCCCGCCCCAGTGGTCTACGATCCTGCCGCTGCCAAGATCGAGCATCAGCGCGTTCATCGTAAAATCCCGGCGTCTCGACGCCTCTTTGGTATCTTTTGCAAGCCTCACTTCGAAGCCTCTATGGCCGACGGCCACCTTCTTTTCCGTTCTCGGCAGCGCGATATCTATATCTTTATACTTATATACGAAAAAGCTCCTGCCTACGCCCTTGGCCCCCAGTCTACGCATAGCCTCTTCAAAAGTTTTCGTATCTATACCGAAACACTCTATATCCAGATCGCTGACCGGACGCTGCATCACCATATCTCTTACCGCACCGCCTACCAGAAATAGGCGCGCTTCGGGGTAGTTGTTTCTGAAAAAGGCTACTACGGTGTCGAGCTCTTCTTGAACTCTTTTCGTTAAATGCGGTCTCATCGGGGCTCTTTCATACTGCATTGCCGAAACCGATCCATGTCGGTTCGGTCGGTGGAGAAGTTCTTCAAATCAGCGCCGCGGGCGCCGAAAACCGGCCCGGAAAAATCAACGACGCTTTTTGAGTGTATCGATACGCTCGTCAAGAAGTGCCAGGAGATACTCCAGAAAGTTGAGGGTGAGGTCAATTTTTGCCTCTACACGTTTGTTGTTTGGAGACTGAAACCCCTCAAAAAGTACGAGAAGCCGCTCTCTAAGGTTTTCGAGAAACTCCGTCTCCTCTTCCGCCGCACCGGAGTCGCAAGCCTGCTTTGTCCTCCTCGCATCATCCTCTTTGACGCTCTTTTGAAGAGTGTGCTCTTCCCCCTTTTCGGCAGATTCGTCCGTTTTTCGGGAGCATAGATCCGTCCCGGCCCTTTCCGGCTCTTCGCCGAGCTCCGCAATAGTGGAAAGAATAACATCTTTGAGTTCCATTCATCTACCCCCGGAGTTTTGAGAGCCAGCGCTCAAACTCGGCAAATTCGGCATCGCTGTCCATCTCTACAAAAAAGCTCTTCATCTTTTCGTTAACACCGCCGAAGTGGCGCCTGATGCCCGAAAGCCGCCTGATAGCCACCCTCGCCTCATGGTTGTCGGGATCCTTTTTCAAAATCTCCTTGTATATCTCCAGCGCATCGCTCTTTAGACCCTGCAGCTCGTATATCTGGGCGAGGGTTAGAGTCTTCATCGGCTCACTTCGACGCGTAGTTCGCGATGATCGAGCCGATCTCGCTTGTAGAGCATACCTCTTTCGCATCGTATGCGCTCAGATCCTGCGTTCTGTACCCTTCGTGAAGCGCCTGTTTTATCGCACGCTCTATGCGGTCTGCCGCAGCCTCCTCATTGAGTGCGAAGCGAAGCATCATCGCCGCACTCGCTATCGTGGCTATCGGGTTGGATATACCCTGCCCCGCGATATCGGGGGCCGAGCCGTGTATAGGTTCGTAAAGGCCATACTTCTCACCGATCGAAGCCGACGGCAGCAGCCCTATGGAGCCGCTCAGCATACTCGCTTCGTCGCTAAGAATGTCGCCGAATATGTTTCCGGTCAAGATGACGTCGAACTGCTTGGGGTCTCTAATCAGCTGCATCGCGGCGTTGTCCACATACATATGACTCAGCGTCACGTCCGGGTACCCCTTCGCTACCTCCTCGACCGTATCCCTCCATAGCTGGCTGACATCCAGGACGTTGGCCTTGTCTACCGAGCAGACCCTCTTGTTTCGTTTCATCGCAATATCGAAGGCGACTTTGGCTATGCGCTCTATTTCGGGCTTCGTGTAAACCATCGTGTTGAACGCCCTCTCTCCGTCGTTTCCACGAGGTTCGCCGAAGTAGATGCCCCCGATCAGCTCTCTGACCACCATCAGGTCCACACCCTCTATGACGGAGGGCTTGAGAGTGGAAGCGTTTACTAGCTCGTCGTATACGGTTACGGGCCTCAGGTTCGCAAAGACCTGCAGCTCTTTTCTAAGTTTCAAAAGGCCTGTTTCGGGGCGTTTGTCCCTGGGCAGCGAGTCCCACTTCTCGCCTCCTATCGCCCCGAAGAGTACGGCATCCGCCTTTTTCACACCCTCGAGTGTCTCTTTTGGGGCAGGATCGCCGGTAGCGTCTATCGCCGCACCGCCGAGAAGATACTCTTCGTACTTCAGTTCGAAACCTTCACTGAAACTTACCGCATCCAGGACCTTTACCGCCTCCTCTATGATCTCGGGCCCTATTCCGTCACCCTTTATCAGAGCAATCTTGTAGCTTCTCATTGTGCACGCTCCCGCTTGAGCATCTCCGCTTTGGCGTAATTCATCAGCCCGCCGCAGGCCAGCAGTTCCTGCATAAATTCAGGTATCGGCCGGAACCGGTAGGTTATCTCTCTGTTCAGATCGACTATATTCCCTTTATCCATCTCGATGGAAACAAGATCTCCGGCCTCTATTTTGTCTGTATCTTTCAGTTCGAATATGGGCAGCCCCATATTGAAAGCGTTGCGGTAGAAGATTCGGGCGAAACTCTTGGCCACTACCGCCGCCACACCGGCGGCCTTAAGGGCTATCGGCGCATGTTCGCGGCTGCTGCCGCAGCCGAAGTTCTCACCCGCCACTATGATATCGCCGGGCTGCATCTTTTTGACAAAGTCGGGATCCGCATCTTCCATCACATGCTTGGCCAGTTCGTGTGGGTCGGATGTATTGAGATATCTCGCTGCGATTATGAGATCGGTGTCGATATTGTCGCCGAACTTCCACACTTTTCCGGTAATTACATTCATCAAATTCCTTTGAATCTCTTTAAAATTTACGCGGATTATATCAAAAAGTGGAGGGCAGTAACATTAAACGTCGGCATTAACGCTGAAGAGACTTTCTGCAAAAGGCGGCTCCCATGCCTCGCCGGAGCCGCCCGTAAACTGTTTTTAGCGCTTGAGGTTATTGACTATCTGAAGCATCTCGTCGCTTGTGCTTATAGCCTTCGAGTTCGCTTCGTACGCACGCTGACCGGTGATGAGATCCGTCATCTCTTCTACAAGCTGAACGTTGCTCATCTCGACGAACCCCTGCCGTATCTGACCGAGTCCGTCGAGTCCCGGCACACCCTCTATGGGATCGCCGGAGGCGGATGTGTTTACATAGAGATTATCCCCGAGAGAGTGTAGCCCGGCCGGGTTTATGAAATTTGTAAGCTGTATCTGGGCGATATCGGTAGCCTCCTGCTGTCCAGCCTGCAGAACCGATACGGTACCGTCCGTTCCTATAGAGATGGCGACCGCATCTTCGGGAATGACCACTTCAGGCGAAAGTTTGTATCCGTCCGAATTCACCATGGTGCCGGTAGCGTCGAGTTTGAACGCGCCGTTTCTTGTATAGGCCTCCGTTCCGTCAGGCAGAAGAACCTTGAAAAACCCGTTTCCGGTTATCGCCAGATCGAGGTTGTTTCCTGTCTCCTTGAAGTTTCCCTGCGTGAACTGTTTCGCTATTGCCGTAGGCCTCACGCCGAGTCCGACCGAGATCCCGGTGGGTGACTTGGTCTGCTCGCTCGTGGATGTTCCGGCATACTCCATCGTCTGGTACATCAGGTCGGCGAATTCGGCCCTCTGCTTTTTGTATCCTATCGTATTGACGTTCGCTATATTGTTCGATGTCGTATCTATCTGTATCTGCTGAGCCACCATCCCGGTAGCCGCAGTATATAGTGATCTTATCATATATCGGCCTCCTTACACTATGCTCTGATCGATGCCAGTTTGTTTATAGCGTCGCTGTTGAGATCGTCCATCTGCGCACTCATCGCCTTCTGGTACATCTCCACCAGACGGTTGGTCTCTATCAGTTCGGTCATCTGGCGTACCGGATTTACATTACTCTTCTCTATCATGCCCTGTTTAACGGCGGAAATATCTCTCACGACAACAAGATCGGCCTCTTTCACTCCCCCTTCGAGGGTAAAGAGGCTCTTCCCCTCCGGTTTCAGGCTCTGCATATCGTCTACACTAACTATCATGAGCGAATCGACATAGACGGGTGTATCGGGCGCCGTCCGGTCCATATATTCGACTCTCCCGCTTCCGTCAATCTTGATATCGGCCGCCTCGGCGGGAATAGTGAGCGGCTGCCCGCTCCTGAAGTAGGCTGACGGCAGAACCGGATACCCCTCTTTAGTGACCATTCTGCCCTGCTCGTCGAGTCTGAACGAACCGTCTCTCGTAAGACGAACTCCCGCCGGCGTCTGTACGACGAAAAAGAGATCTTTCTCTCCGAGAGCCAGATCTAGAGGGTTTCCGGTAGCCTCCATAGGCCCCATGGAGAAGTCGGTATACTCCTCTACCACATGAGGGACCCTGTTTATCGAGCGGTTTAAAAATCTTGCGGCCTCTTTCGTATGGTTCTGCAGCGGCAGTTCGTCGCGCTTCTGCTGATATATGCGCATGAAGTCGCCGATTATATGGTTTCGCTCTTTGAACCCGTTCGTATTCATATTCGCCAGATTGTTGCTAATCTGATCGAGCCTGTTGAACTGTGTAACCATCCCGCCGGTCACACTGTAAAAGCCGTTTTGCATCTGCGATCCTTCCTACCGCCGAAACCGGGTATCCGCGGTCTCCCGTAATATATCCGGCTACAAAGCAATAACCGTTCCACTTATGCCTCAGTAGAAAAATCGATTTTTTCATTTCGGGGGGTAAACATTTTTTTCGATATGCCGATTCTACTCTCGGTAGCACAGACCGGCGGGTCCGAAATCGATTTTTTAAAAGTCCCCCCTTTTTCATCGATTCAGTTCCCTTTCTTTTCGTATTGCGATAAAGGCCCGCCCGGTCTGTGCCGATCTACGGAGCCGACGATGCAAAAGAGCGCTATTTCCGACTTTTACACCTTGCTATCCGCTTTCACTTCCTACTCCCGATGCCCGTTGTTACGTAGCGTCGAAAGAGCCCATGACACATTAATTTACAATTTACTGTTTTTTGGATATAATCCCCCTTACTCTCACGCAAGGAGCTTAACCTAATATGACTGCCAAAGAGCTCAATCAAGCACTTGAAAAACTGTTCGAAGAACATAAAAACGAAAAATATATCACTTACGAAAAGATTGTCCAGATCTTCGAAAAACAGCCTACGCTCGCGCAGGCAAAAAACGTACTGAAGCTGTCTAAAAAGTACGGTATCAAAATCATCACCTCCAGCGAACGCGCAATGCTTCTAAACATCGAAGAGGCCGAAAAGCGCGAATCCGACAAACAGAAGCTGAGCGACGACTCCCTCGAAGACGAATTCGACTTCACGAGAGAGAAGGAGCTGCTGGAGTGGTCCAGAAGCGACTCGCCCGTCAGGATGTACCTTAGGGAGATGGGGCAGATTCCGCTTCTTACCAAAGAAGAGGAGATAGAGATCAGCAAAAAGATCGAGATGGGAGAGGATATAATCCTCGACGCCATCTGCTCCGTTCCCTACCTGATAGATTTCATCCTCGACTACAAAGAGCCTCTGATAAACCGCGAACGCCGCGTAAAAGAGCTCTTCAAAAGCTTCGAGGAGAGCGATTCCGACGAAAGCGAAGAGGAGAGCGAATCTTCCAAAAAATCCTCCAGGGACAACAAGCGCGTAGCCAAAGTGGTAGAGACCTTCAAAGCCCTCGAAAAGGCGAAAAAGGATTGGATGAAGACCCTCTCCAAGGCTCCCGCCGAAGATGCGAGCGAAGAGGAGAAGTTCCACTACCAGCTGGTACTCTCTTTCAAGAAGAAGGTGCTCAAAGAGCGGCTTCTTGATCTGGGCCCCACCTCCAAACTTATAAACGAACTCGTAAAGTCGATGGAGACCGCACTCAAAAGCGACGAAGGCTTCGACAAGGAGCTCAAGCGCCTCGAGTACCGTCTGCCGCTTTTCAACGAGCAGCTAAGGGAGAATCATCGTAAAATCCTCGAAAATATCGTCAACATGAGCAAAGAGGAGATCGCCGCGGCGGTTCCGGAAGCGACGATGGTGAGCACATACCTGCAGATAAAGAAGCTCTTCCAGACAAAAGAGGCGAGCAAAGACAGCTTCAACCTCGATCCGGAAAAGCTGCAGGAGATTCTGGAGCAGATCAAGCGAGGAAAGAAGATCTCCGAAGAGGCGAAGACGAGGATGGCGAAGTCGAACCTTAGGCTCGTTGTCTCGATAGCCAAGCGCTACACCAACCGCGGACTCCCCTTTCTCGATCTGATACAGGAGGGTAACATCGGCCTTATGAAGGCGGTAGACAAATTCGAATACAAAAAGGGTTACAAGTTTTCGACATACGCGACGTGGTGGATAAGACAGGCCATAAGCCGTGCAATCGCAGATCAGGCACGAACTATACGCATACCGATACATATGATCGAGACGATAAACCGCATAAACAAGATCATGCGAAAACATCTGCAGGAGACCGGCAAGGAGCCTGATGTCGAGACTATCGCCAAAGATGTCGGCCTCAGCGTGGACAAGGTAAAAAACGTTATCAAAATCACGAAAGAGCCCGTGAGCCTCGAAGCACCCGTAGGGAGCGAAGAGGATGGACGATTCGGGGACTTCATAGAGGACAAAAGCTCCGCAAGCCCGATAGAGTCGGTTATGAAAGAGGATTTGAAGCACCAGATAGACGATGTTCTCGACCAGCTCAACGAAAGAGAGAAGGCGGTTATATGTATGCGTTTCGGCTTGATGAAAGACGAGAGCGACCGTACACTGGAAGAGATAGGAAAAGAGCTCAACGTCACAAGAGAGAGGGTACGACAGATAGAGAGCAGCGCCATCAAAAAACTCAAACACCCGAAGGTCGGACGTAAACTTAAAAACTACATCGAGGAGTAGAAGCGGAAGGGTTTGACGGTTATGTGCCGCACACGGGTGCGGCTTGCGACAGAAGAGTCTCTGCAAGCGGTATGAAAGATCTCTAATTATGGAATTTTTGGAAAAATGGATCGAATACGACTACAATCCCTGGATCCTTTTCGACAGTAACGGAAGGGTTAAGACGCTGAATCAGGAGGCACAGTTTCTTCTTGCCGAAGTGACGGTCAAAGAGATATTCGAACTCGCTGTCGCCTACGCCAATATTTCGTACGGCTTCAAGACGACCATGCTCGATCTCTCATACGGGCGCTACGAATTTTTCGGAATAATGGTCGGCTACGAAGATAACGACACCATAGCCATCAGGCTCTACCAGAAGCCTCCCGAGAGAATCAGCAACCCGCATATCGACGATATGGGCTCTCACAACATCTACAACCTGATCGATCTTGCGGTCAGTTCAAGTTCGATAAGCCGCAAACACGGTTTTACGACCTCTTTCGACCCGACATTTCCGGAGATGAAGATACACCCTGAAGAGTTCGTAAGGCTTATGGGCGAAATATTCGGCTGTTTCAGAGACACGGAACCGATAGAGATAACGATGACGCTCAAAACGGGTGAGACTCTGAAGTTCGAAAAGAGGCGTTACCCGATTTTCCAAATCGCCGTAAAAGGCGATCTCGACAGCTCCTGCAGCGTCTTCTCGCTTAGCGAAACGGCAAAAAGACTCAACGGCTACATAATCAGGAAAGATAACCGTATACTCTTCGAAGCGCCCCTTATTTCTGCATGAATACGGAGCGGTTCATCCGCCAAAGAGCGGCCGCTATAACCAAAGGAGCCGCTCCAGCCCCCGCAAGATAGGGTATCGGGTCGAAAACTCCAGCCGAGATGAGCCTGTAAACGGCGAATAGTAAAACGGCATACGCACAGAGTCTGTATATAGAGACGGCCGGTTTCGCACTCTTTAATAGCTCCCTTAAACCCGGCCGCTTCTCTTTGAGTCTCACCCTCTCCTCTTTAAGCACTTTGGACGCATCCTGCTCCTGCGGCAGCTCCTCCTCCCATAATCCGAAACGGTCGTCTATGCGCTCCGTCTCATCCTGCGGTTCGTGGTGAGGGGAGCTTTCGGCACTGCCCTGCACCATCTGCCGGTATCCGAAGGCGCTGGCAGCCACTACAAGCAGGGCACTGAAAAAACCGGCTTCATAATTGAGTATCGCAACACCCCCAAACAGATACCACACGGCCGCACCGCCCGCTATCGCGACTGCCGCCAGAAGGACGAGGAGGTTACGAATCTTCGTCGTCATCGAGCTTGCGGTAGTCTTTGTATCTCGGATCGTTTTTGAGCTCTTCCAGAGATCTCATCTGCTTTTTGTAAGCTTTATAGACATTGAGGATCGCCGCGGCCACTCCCCAGAAGACTCCGAGCCAAAAGAGCCATTCGTATCCGAAAAGCTTTTTCATTCCGATACCGAGGCCCACTCCGATGACGACGGCCACTACCATAGAGATACCGAGAGAAAGATCGCCGGCACCCTCTATGATCTTTTTGACTTTCGGCTTCCGCTCTTCGGGCATTAAAGTGCACCCATCACTTCATGCGCATTACGTACGGTTTCGTCTATCATTGCCTCCGTTATCTTGGTGCTTATGAAACCGGTCTCGAACTGGCTGCACGCGAAGTAGAATCCCCTGTCGAGCATCGCTCTATGAAACTTCGCAAAGCGATCGGTGTCGCTTTTTAGGGCATCGTCGAAATTTTTCACCGGTTTGTCGTTGAAGAAGAAGCCGAACATACTTCCTCTAACATCGACTTGAAGAGGTATATCGTGCGCATCGGCGGCAGCTTTGAACCCGTTCATCAGCCTTTCGGCGCGCATCTGCAGAATATCGTAGATCGCCACGTCCGCTTTTAGCTGCCTGATCTGTGCAAGACCGGCGGCCATCGCCACCGGGTTGCCGCTGAGCGTACCGGCCTGATATACAGGACCCTCAGGACTTAGCCGCGCCATAATATCGGCACGACCGCCGAAAGCTCCGACCGGCATACCGCCCCCTATCACCTTGCCGAGAGTTACAAGATCGGGTTTTACGTCGGTTATGCCCTGCGCACCCGTCAAAGAGGCCCTGAAACCGCTCATGACCTCGTCGAAAAGCAGCAGCGTACCGTGCTCGTCGCATAGCTCTCGAAGCTCTCTTAAAAAGCTCTCTTCCGCAGGTACGAGACCCATGTTGCCGGCTATCGGCTCTATTACGACACAGGCTATATCTTTACTCGCTTCGAAACAGGCCTTTACGCTCTCTATATCGTTGTAGTCGGCAAGGAGTGTATGTTTTGCGAAGTCGGCAGGCACCCCGGGAGAGTTGGGAGAGCCGAACGTCACCGCACCGCTTCCCGCCTGCACGAGAAGGGAGTCGCTGTGGCCGTGGTAGCACCCCTTGAATTTCACGATATCGTCGCGGCCGGTAAAGCCCCTTGCGAGGCGGATCGCACTCATGACGGCCTCGGTGCCGCTGTTTACGAAACGGACCTTGTCTATCGACTCGAATAGTGTCACGATCTCTTCGGCCAGCTCCGTCTCCAAAACGGTGGGAGCGCCGAAACTCAGCCCCTTTCTTGCCGTCTCGATCACGGCTGCCTCGACTTCGGGATCGCAGTGGCCGAATATGAGCGGTCCCCAGCTCTGGACGTAGTCGACATATCGGTTGCCGTCTATATCTACCAGATAGGCCCCTTCACCGCAATCTATGAACGGCGGTGTACCCCCTACACTCCCGAAAGCCCTTACGGGTGAGTCTACCCCGCCGGGAATAAACTTTTTCGCCTCTTCATACGCCTCAATGCTTCTTGTGTGTTTCATCGTCGATCCTCACATAAATTTTTGGCCTATTATAGGCAAATACCGGTTAAGATGAAATTATAGTGTTTGTACAATCGAAACCGAGTTATGCCATAATTTCGATGTAGATCCACAAACGGCAGCACCCAAAAAGCGACGTATCGAAGTCGGTAGTGTTTTAAACAGCGCCATATTCCGGAGAAGAATGAACAGACGAAAATATACAGCCCTTCTTTTATCCATCCTGCTCCATATCGCGCTCTTCTCCCTGTTGTGGTTTTTTCTGCACAGAGCCGAGCAAAAGATACTGACTGCCTCATCCGCTAAGAGGGTGGATATATCACTTTCCGATTTCATAACACCTCCACCCGCACCCGCCAAAGCGAAAAAGAGCACACCCACTGCTCAACCCGGACCCCAAAACCCAAAACCCAAAACCTCAAACCCAAAACCCAAAACCTCAAACCCAAAACCCAAAACCCGGCACCCAAAACCTCAAACCCAAAACCTCAAACCCGTCAAAAAAGCGGTAGAGCCCCGAAAAACCGAACGCAAAGAGCTTCAAAAGGCCAAACCGGTTCCGTCGAAAGCTATCGAAAAGACGAAACCGAAAAAAGAGGTTGCCGAAAAAACGGCCGAAAAGGAGAGAAGAGAGAAAGAGAGTCTGAAAAAAACTGCAAAAACTCACTCTCCGCTCTCAAGGCTCGCAGAGTCTCTCGCTGCGCCGCCGCTGCCTGCCGAGACTCCGAAACCCCCGACGATAGATGAGATAGGAAGCGCCATTTCGAGTCGTGAGTTCAGAGCTCTCTACAAAGACGAATTCGACCGCTTCACACCCGAGCAGAAGAGGTTTATTAAAGATAACCTCTCTCGTATCCAGGGAATTACGCAGCACTACCTGAGTGTAAGGGGCTACCCCTATGCGGCAGCCAGACTTGGACAGGACGGCATGAACATCGTAGAGTTCTATCTGCATCCAAACGGCGACATAAGCGGCCTGAAGGTGATAAAGGGCGCCGGATTCGAAGAGCTGGACAAGAACTCGATCGACACGATCAAAACGGCATACAAGGACTACCCGCGCCCCAAAGAGACGACCAAAATACGCTTCTATATCTACTACCGTCTATATTAGGAAGCGTGCAACCCGAAAGCGGCCTTACTTACTGATGTTACGCAAATTCCGGGCAAAGCCCGCAATTCGGCAGGGCCTGGCCGGCCCTACAACCCCCTGAAGCTTCGAAACCTCAGTTTTACCTACATACGTCTATCACACTCTCCTCATTGGGATAGAGGTATATCTCGACTCTTCTGTTTATAGCCATATTCTCCGGCGAGTCGTTCGGTACCAGAGGTTTGTTGAAAGAGCATCCTCTCGCATATATCCTGTTTGTGACACCCATCTTCTTTAGCATATTCGCAACACTGAAGGCGCGCTTTTGCGAGAGCTTAAGGTTGTAGTCGTAGGAGCCCCTGCTATCGGTATGCCCCACTACCTGGACAATTGTATCGGGGTAGTTCTTCAACACATCCACCAATTTCGCTATCTTCTCTTTCGCCTCCGCGGTAGGTACGTAGGAGTCTGTGGCGAACATCATCCTGCTCTTGAACGTTATCTTTACATAGTTGTCATGCTTTGTAACTATGATGTCTCTGCTCTTTGCGGCACCCGCCTCATCGCCGCTCACCTTGGTCTGCATAGAGTCGGCAACCTCCTGCGCCTGCTTGTCCAGGCTGTAGCCTATGGCTCCTCCCGCAGCCGCACCGACAGCGGCACCTATCGCGGCGTTTTTACCCTTGTGGTGTTTGCTCGTTATCGCACCCAAAGCCGCACCGACAAGCGTACCGATCAGAACTCCGCTTTTGGTGTTTTGTGCATCGTTGGGCGCTTCGCCATTTTTCGCGGCACAGCCGCTAAAGAGTATCGCAGCCGCGACAACTAGAGCGGAACTTCTGAAAATTTGTTTCATAAACTCATCTCCTTCTATTTATTTATACGTTTTTACGGGCAAAGCCCGAAAAAACGGCAGGGACTGAAGCCAATACAAC
>WGAW01000199.1 GCA_015494675.1 Hydrogenimonas sp.
CGAAATCTCAGATTTCGAGACGATTTTACGCTTGCGGTATAATCTGTTTTATGAAAACGAAAACCCTGACAATTGCGATCCTGTTGATACTGGGGGCGCTACTCTTCGGCGGATGCAGTGCGAAGAAACTCCCTTTCGACTACGACCCCTCGTACGATACGCAAAAGCTTGTCAGCTTCACTCCCGAAGCGGAAAAAGAGGCGATGCCTGACCCTCTTAACTCCGAAAGGATAAAAGAGGCGATAGAGAGGGCTCTTTTTGAAAAAGGGTACGAAGAGGCTTCCGCACTGGGCGATTTCACCGTAATGTACGGAATGAAAATCTACAAAAACCGACCCTCTCCCATAACCTTCGGCATAGGCCTAGGAGGAATCTCGGGAAACTTCGGAGGGTCGGTCTCCACTTCGATAACGCCGAAACATGACGAGATATCGCTCTTTATCAGGATGGTGGACCCGAAAACGAAAAAGGTATTCTGGTCATCTTCCGTCACGAAAAGGTGGGACGGCTCCGACCCCGAAAAAAGAGAAGAGACCATAGACGAAGCGGTCGGGCAGATGCTCCAATATTTTCCGAAAAGAGGCCAAAGGGAGGTTAAATGATGAGACAGATCGCCATATCTATACTGCTGCTCTTTTTCGCAGGGTGCTCTTCTCTTCAGGTGCAAAACGACTACAACCCCGGGTACGACTTCTCCAAGCTAAGAAGCTTTGCCGTACTCACACCAAAAAAGGGGTCGGTCATAACCCTGACTCAGGAGCGTCTGAAAAACGCCGTCATAGAGACTCTAAAAGCCAAAGGCTACACTCTCGCACCGAAAGAGGAGGCCGATTTCTGGATAATGTTCCACACGGATGTAACGCGAATGAAAGAGGTGGTTAACGACTACGAGAGCCTGGGGCTATACCCTTACGATTACGGATACTGGGGACCGGCCTATATACCCTCGAGATACGAATATACCTACGATGAAGCCAAGATCGTCATAGACGCTCTCGACCCTTCAGACAAAAAGGTCTTTTTCAGAGGCGTAGCCACCGATCTTCTTCGCGATTTCGACACACCCGCGGAGAGGGTCGCCTATATAAAAGGTGTGGTCAGGAAGATTCTGGCCCCTTTTCCCGCCGCACAAAGCGGGATGAAAAATCTACGCTAAACTCGCTCCCCTCCCCCTCTTTGGAGTCGACATCGAGTGAAAAGCCGTAGATGCCGCATATAGTAGCGACTATATCGAGACCGATTCCGAGCCCGCCCTCTGTAGTGTTGGCGCGCTCGAAACGTTCGAAAATCCTCTTCAGTTTCTCTTTTTCTATACCGACTCCGCTATCTTTTACCGTAAGCCTGCAAGAGTCAAGCGAAACGTGTATCTTCCCTTTGGGACGCGTATATTTGACCGCATTGTCTATTAGGTTTTTGATCATTATCTCTATATGGTGGGGATCCGCTTCTATCAGGCAGCTTTGCAGCGACGAAGTCACTTCAATGCGCTTCTGATCGGTCAGAATCGAGAAGAACTCTATGCTCTCTTTTGTCTTTTGCGCCACATCCACGTTTGCGGGCCTGCTCCTCTCCTTCTGCTTTTCACTAACAAGAAGAAAAGTGAGATCCTCATAGATCCTGGCAATAAGCCGCCCGCTCATCTGCAGAGCCCGCAGGTGGGAGGGTTTGCACTCGTTTTTATCGATCTTTTCAAGAGCGAGGAGCATAGTCGTGACCGGAGTGTTCAACTCGTGTGTACTGTCGTGTATAAAGCGGTCCATAGACTCTATCTTCTCGCGCATCGGCCTAAGAAAGAGCCGCCCCAGATACCAGCCCACCAGTACCAGGAATCCGAAAGCGCCCACCGCCGCCAGAGCTACGTTGCGTCCGCACTCCTCTATTTTCTTCTCCAAAGAGCAGTCGCGCACCACTATATAGTCGATACCCAGGTGCCCGCGGGCGCTTCGGTCTATATAGTAGGCGCAGCCCTCTTTGATATACTCCTCTTTTTCCAAGTCGACAGCTTCATGTATGCACCCTTCCAAAACTTTTCTGTTTTTGTCGAGCAGCAGGTAGTCGCAGCCTATGGAAGAGGGAATCTCGAACTTTTTACCCTGCATCTGCGCATCTACCGCGGAAGCGGAGATCTTCATCGCTACCATTCTGAGGTTCGAGAAGATTCGCTCTTTTATAGATTCGGAATCTATTTTGTAAAAGAGGGCCGAAAAGGCCAGCACTACGACAAGTACCGCCCCCAGGTAGATCGCCATGAAACGGAAAAGCGAGCGCCTCTCATACCGGCTCAAAGCCATAGCCGACTCCCCTCTCCGTCACTATCTGCGGCACATGTTTTCTAAGTACCTTTATATAGCTGCGCAAGGTTGCGTCGGTAGGAATCTCTTCATAGCTCCAGAGATTTTGCGCAAGCTCTTCTCTGGAGACTATTCTCCCGCTGTTTCTGTAGAGATAGTGAAGAATCTCCGACGCCTTCGGAGTCAGCGTCACATACTCCCCGTTAACAACGAGCCTGTGGCGCTCGGGCTCGAAAAGAATCCCCTCTCCCAACTCTATGGGCTCACTACGCTTCAGGCCGTAGACACGAACTATATGTGAAATTCTGGCATCGAGCTCTTCGAATTCGAACGGCTTTTTTATATAGTCGTCGCACCCTATATCGAAACCCTCTTTCAGATCGGTACTCGTATTTCTCGAAGTTATCATAACGGCGGGCGTAAAATCTTTCCTCTCACGCATCGATTTGAGCAGTTCGAAGCCGTTTATGCCCGGCACGTTGACATCGAGTAGCAGAATATCGAACTTTTTCGACAAAACCGCATCTTCGGCCTCTTCCCCGTCGAGGTAGTGTTCGACATCGAATCCCTTTTCGACAAGGTGCTCTTCCATAAGTTCGGCAAGCATCGGGTCGTCTTCAAGCAACAGTATTTTCATAGGAAGATTGTATCACAAACCGAATCCACACTCTTTGCACACTACTTTTTTAAAATGGCACTGACAAAAAACAAAAGGAGCGAAAATGAAACTCTTGACACTCTTGCTGGGCATTGCCCTGGCATTCACGTCACTCAATGCCGCGGCTTATCAAAAAAGCCTGAAGCAAAAAGGTCTCAAGGTAGAGCTGGTCTCGGAAAAACCTCTGACTCCGGGCATAAATCACATAAAGGTGAAGCTCTTCAAATCTTCCAAACCGCTGCAAAACGCCAAAGTCGCACTCAAAATCTTCATGCCGGCCATGCCCGGAATGCCGTATATGGAAGCGAAAGCTAAAGCGAAGCCGGTCGGCGACGGAACGTACGAGGCCTCTTTCAACGCGGCCATGGGCGGCACTTGGCAGGTACACATCTTCGTTACGACCGAAGAGGGTAAAAAGTACCGCTTCAAGACATCTTTCAACCTTTAGGAGCGGGGTATGCGCACTCTGCTTCTTGCAGCCCTTTTCGCCGTATGCGTAAATGCGGCTTCGATACCTCAGCTTATCGAGTCGGCACGCACCAAACACCCTACCCTCGAAGCGATAAAGCTGCGTATCGCGGCGGCTGACTACGCCGTAGAACGAGCCAAGAACTTCGACGATCCCATGTTTGGAGCGGGAATCAACGACATAAGGCTCGACAGACCTGCAGACCGCTCACTCGAGAGGATGCAGACCCACTCACTGACCTTTTCACAAAAGATTCCGTGGTTTGGGAAAAGGGGTGCCAAAAAGGCTCTGAAAATTTCGGCGAAATCTCTCTTTTTCGCATCGCTCAAAGAGGCCGAAGCGGAGCTGTTTTCGAAGATAAAGCAGAGCGCCTACCGCCTGTGGGAGACCGAAAGACTCATAGAGGTGGTACGACGCACCATTACGCTGACAGAGCAGAACATCGAACTTTTCGAAGCATACACCGCATCCGGCGAATCGGGAAATACACATATGGGAATCATGTCGGCAGAGCTTGTCAAATCGAGGCTCAAGACCTCTTTGAAACGCCTTGAGGCCCAAAAGAGCGAAAGTCTGGCACTTCTTAGTTATCTCAGTTTCCGAGATGTAAAAAGCGTTGAAGTCAAACTCGCAGACAGGAAGCTTCCGCCGCTTGAAAGCCTGGTTTCAAAAACCGAAAAGAGCCCGACAGTAAAAATAGAAGATGCGAAAGAGAAGATACAACAACGGCGTCTGGAAGTTTACAGACTCAAAAGCAGAATCGACCCTGTCGTGCGTCTGGGCTACTTCCAAAGGAGCTCCTTTGAGGACTACGTCTCTATCGGAGTCGGTTTCACTCTCCCGATATACGGAACCCAAAAGAGCGAAGAGGAGGAGCAGAGGGTCCTTCTAATGGAGCGCAAACTGATGGCGGCAGACTCCCGAAAAAGAGTCGCGGCCCGACTGCGGGGGCTCTATGCACAAGCCGAGAGCAGCCGCAAAATAGTCGAGATCATAGAGAAAGAGTCCCTGCCGCAGATAGAGCATATGTTCGACCTGATCCGCTCCGAGATCGCCGCAGGCGGAGATCTCTACAAGTTCATAGACCTTGTGGAGCAGAAGCTCAGACTCGATTCGGAAGCGATAACCGCACGCGCGAAATATTTTATCACTCTGGCAAAAATAGAGGCTGTTTTGGGAGAAGAGATATGAAAAAAAGATTACTGATACTGCTGCTACTGCCGACACTCTATGTGGGGGCTGCCGAAAAACCGACCGTGGAGCAGCTCTTCAACGTTCAGACCGTCAAAGTCAAAAAGGTTTCGGCCGCTTTCAAAAGAGAGTTCTACGGCCTCCTGAAAACGGATGACGCGCTTATACACGAAATCGTCCCAAGGTACGGAGGGTATGTGGTAAAACTATACGCCGACAGAGTATATATGAGGGTCAAAAAGGGTCAGGTGCTGGCAAAAGTATATTCGCCCGAGGTTTTCAAGGCGAAAGAGGAGTACATCAACTCCATCAACTACGCGAAAAGACGGGGCAACTCCAACATGGTCGAAAGCGCGAAGCTCAAACTCGAGCTTCTTGGCATCGGAAAAGAGGAGATAGCAGCGCTTGCAAGAGGCAAAAAGAGCGACCCTTACACCTTCGTCAGGGCTCCTTCATCGGGATTTATATTTGAAAAAAACCTGGTGGAGGGGAGTGCGTTCAACGCGAAGTCGAGCCTCTTCAGGATCGTTTCGCTCGACAATATCTGGATGGAGGCGAAAGTGAGCGAGCCAGATATCCGGACGCTTATGAGTGCGTCGAAATTTATCGTAAGCACAAAAGCGCTGCCCGAGACCTTCGAGGCGTACAAACCGCTTCTCTACCCGAACATCGACCCCAAAAACGGGCTCGCCACGCTCAGGGTGGAGATAAGGAATCCGAAAGCCCGCCTTCTGCCCGGAATGTTCGCGACCCTTACGGCAAAAACAAAAAGCGAGTCCATGCTTATGCTTCCGCGTACGGCCGTAATACGCAAGATGGGAAAGTGGTACGCCTTCAAAGCCGGAGAGTTCGAAGGGGAGTATGAGCCGGTGGAGGTAGAGGTAAAACCGATAGACAACGAGCACTATGCGGTACTCTCGGGTCTTTCGGAGGGCGACGAAGTGGTGAACAAAGCACTCTTTTTGATCGACAGCGACGCCCAGATCAACGGGCTCTTTTAGGTGCGGTTATGATTGAAAAAATTATAGACTTCAGTGTCAAAAACCGCTTTCTAATCCTGATGGC
>WGAW01000200.1 GCA_015494675.1 Hydrogenimonas sp.
AACTCCATATTCCCTGGCTTCTTGGAACAGACGGACTAAGCTCCAACACCTCCCTAAGTCTCTGGGACGAGATGCGCGCCGCACTGATGCTACATTCTCGGGCCGATGCCGACCTCCTGGCAAAAAAGCTTCTATGCGCATCCACCTCCACAGCCGCCGACGCACTCAGTATAGAAGCGGGCCGAATCCGCAAAGGGATGCATGCCGACATTATTACGCTCGAGCTCCCGGCATCCGTGGAGTCCTCCGAAGACCTCCCTCTACAACTGCTTCTGCATACCGAAAAGGCCGAAAAGGTATATATAGCCGGAGAGAGAGTCCGCTAACCCTCCCATCTTCTCACCGGTGCAACAAAAACAGAATTCTTGCCGGCTATACTATCTGTAGGGTATGAACAGGTTTCGGACAGAGCCCGGAACCGGTTGAACCCTTCAATTGATTCAAGAAAGGAGAATGAAGATGGAAGGATTGTATGAAAAGGTGATGTTGCCTTCGGAAGAGGAGGTAGGAACAGGGTGGATTCCCCCTATGCCGGACTTAAGAGACTACACACCGGAGACGAAAGAGGTTGCACAGATCGTTAAAAAACTGGGTATCAAAGAGGACAAGATGCCTAAAGCCATGCCTACAAGTGTAGATTTGAGGCAGTGGTGCTCTCCTATCGAGAATCAGGGTCCACTCGGCTCATGTACCGCAAACGCCGCTGCGGGGGTTATAGAGTATTACGAGAGGCGTGCACACGGAAAGCATATTAACGCATCAAGGCTCTTCATATATAAAACTACAAGAGATCTGATGCGAGTGACGGGAGATACCGGGGCATGGCTCAGAAACACTATGGGTGCACTTACGCTTACGGGAGTGGCACCGGAAAAGTATTGGCCTTACGATATATCGAAATTCGATGTGGAGCCACCCTCATTCGTCTATGCGGTTGCGGACAATTACGAGGCGCTCAGATACTTCTGCCACGATCCGATCGGTTTGAATATTTCGAAAAGTACGGTTTTGGCCCGGGTAAAACTCTACCTGGCATACGGTATTCCTTCGATGTTCGGCTTTTTCGGATTCGGCTCATTCTCCCATTCGAACGTAGCCGGCGGCATCCCATTCCCCTGCCCCGGCGAGAGAGCCAAATGGGGGCATGCGATCGTAGCGGTCGGCTACGACGATAACAAAAAGATAAAAAATACACTCTGCAACAGAACTACCAAAGGGGCTTTCCTGATCAGAAACTCATGGGGAGCCGGATGGGGAGACCACGGATACGGCTGGCTACCCTACGACTACCTGCTACACGGCTTCGCCAGGGATTTCTGGTCTATGCTCAAGATGGAGTGGGTCGACACTAAACAGTTCGGACTATAGGCTTTAAACCCGCACTCTGCCCGATCGGGCCGAATGGGGCCGGTCGGGTCTCTCTTTTTGCTATAATTCCCATACACTCGAAAAAGTAAAAGGCGCAGCCGCGTCAGATACCCGGAAAGAGAGGTTGACGTGTCAGATTTTTTCAAGAAGCTCTTCTACCCCATCACTGCGACACTGGAGTTCATACAGAAGTACTTCAAGTCACTTATATTTATCCTGATTCTGATTTTGATACTGGCGCCGGCCGGAACGGAGTCCGTAAAGCCACCCAACCTGGCCAAGGTCGATCTTGCCGGTCCGATCATGGACTCCACAAAGATCGTGAAGCAGCTTGACGAACTGGCGAACGAAAAGAGCATTAAAGGTGTACTTTTCGTTGTGAACTCACCCGGCGGCGCCGTCGCGCCATCCGTGGAGATCGCCCTTGCGCTCAAGCGTCTCAAAGAGAAAAAGCCCGTCGTAGCTTATGCGGCCGGTACGATGGCAAGCGGCAGCTATTACGCATCTATCTGGGCGGACAGAATCGTAGCGAATCCCGCCGCTACAATCGGCTCCATCGGCGTCATAATGGAGGGGATGAACATAAAAGGGCTGATCGACAAAATCGGTATAAAGCCGCAGGTTGTTAAAGCCGGAAAGTACAAAGAGGCGGGAACCCCTTTCAGGGAGTGGACAAAAGATGAGAGAAGAGAGATCGAGACACACATTTTCGATATCTACAAAATGTTCGTGGAAGATGTAGCAAAAGCGAGAAGGCTCGACCCGAAACACCCCGAAAAATTTGCCGATGCAAAGATTTTCATAGCAAAAAAGGCGAAAAAAGTAGGTCTTATAGACGAGATAGGCTCCATTAAAACGGCCGAGGCTCTCATAAAGAGGCTTAGCGGGGTTGCCGAGGCCAGATGGAAAGAGAAGAGCAGATTCGAGCAGTATATGGAAAACTTTGCCGAAGAGTCGGCCAAAATCCTTGCGGAGCAGTTGAAGGGGTGGATTATAAAATAGGTTTTTTTCACCGCTTGACAAGTAGAAAGACTGCAAAATAGTGGAAAACGGTGCCGCCGAGCACAAAAAGGTGCCACACGGCATGATTCAGCTTCATTGATGATTTGACATAGAAAAAGATTCCGAGAGTGTAGATCAGACCGCCTGTAAAAAGAAAGATCATCGGCAGCCAGCCGGCGTGCTCCACAAACGGCCGCCACGCCACGACTATCATCCACCCCATCGCGGCGTACAGAATCAGAGAGAAGATCTCGAAGCGGCCCGGATATACAAATTTTAAAAAAATTCCGACAGCTGCCGCCCCCCAGATTATGCCGAAGAGTATCCATCCGAAAACCCCTTTTACACCGAGCAGCAAAACAGGTGTATAGGTTCCGGCTATCAGCATATATATCGAGGCGTGATCGAGCTGTTGGAGAATAGACTTGGCTTTCGGATGCGGTATAGCGTGGTAGAGTGTGGATGCGCCGTACATCAAAATGAGTACGATACCGTAAAGAGTGGCGGTAAGGATTTTGGTGACATCTTCGCTCAAAGCAGCCAGTGTCACGAGTACTCCGAATCCGAAAGTGCTTAGAAAAAGGCCGAATCCGTGTGATACGGCATGCCATATCTCTTCAAAGAGTGTAAAGTCGTTGACGCGCTGCTTCATCGTCAATCCGTCATAAAAAAATTAAGAATCGATCAACTTTTTGAAAGTTTAAAAAGAGGTGGGGAGCGGGCCGCTCCGCTCCCCTTTACCGCTGACGCTGTAGCGTGTTCGGCACAGTTTAAACGGTATTAGAAGTTTCGGTTGAAGTCGCCTCTTGGCTGACGCGGCTCTCTGGGGCGCGCTTCGTTTACGCGGATATTCCGCCCCTCAACCTCTTTGCCGTTCAGGGCCTCTATCGCTTCATTCGCCGCATTGTCATCCGGCATTTCGACAAAACCGAAACCTTTAGAACGCCCTGTTTCGCGATCGCTGATAACTCTTGCGCTGCTCACTTCGCCATACGCTTCAAAAACTTCTCTAAGTTCACCATCACCCATTCTGTACGACAGATTTCCAACGTAGATATTCATTCTACTTCTCCAAAAAAGACTCTTCCCTTCTACTCAAAGTATAACTTTTTGTAAAATGGGTGAAATACTATACCATAAAAACGGTTACAGCATAGCCCAAAATGTAAAAAAGAATGGAATGAAATATTACGACACGATACTGTTGTCCGGTGCTGTAACAGCAGCGGTGCATACGGCAGTGAGCTTTTCGTCGCCTTCATGGTAGATCCCGTGCGCCCAGATCTTCCACATCCGCCCGCTTTGAAAACTTCATGTCCGCCGCATACTGATAATCCACCGGCGGCAGCTGAGCCGGCAGCGCCTGAGCTTTACCTCGTACAAGCGGTGTGTCGGTCGGAGCCAGTGTCTGCAGATCTATCGGAATAGGTGCTCCCTCAATATTCAGAAGGTTTTCAATTCCTTCAACGACAGGCCCGTCGGCGGCATTGCCGTAGCATTCCGAAAGAGTTTCATCTCTCTGCCATCCGTCACTCATCCAATTTGTACCGAAACGGATCGTACCGCCGTTTGTATCGTCAAGACAAAAATAGGCGGCTTCGGATGTTTCACCGGCAAAATAGATGATATTGTTGTAGGCTTCCACCTTCTCTTTGGAACGTACCGAAGCATCCCTGTTGCCTAGATAGAAGAGCCTGAAACGCCAACTGTCGCTGCGATCCTGCAGTATTGAAATTGTATTATGGTAGAAGTAGAGTGTACCGTTGTGCGAAAGCTCAGGATCGTTGTCACTGCCGTAATGCAGAATATTGCCCGCATCCGTTTCACTGCCTATATGTCTGAAAAAGTTGCCGTATACATAGGTTTTTCGATATGCGGCATCGGCCTCTTCTACCTTTTTCAGGCGCTGTGCGTCTATATCCGGGCAATCGGCCAAGCTGCTGCAGCCAAGCTCCTTAAGGTACTCATCCACGATATACCAGGCAGCCGCATCTTCGACCTCCACGATATCGAGCATCCTGGAATTACCGCTATCGAACCAGTTGTAGCGAATCACGGAACCTGCCGCCCTCTCTTTCAAAGCCACCCCCTCCGCTCCGGGAGTGTTCGGGCCGAAGCGGTTGAACTGGCATACAACGCCGATCGCCTGAATGTAAGCGCCATGCTCCAGATAGCTGCCGGCTTGACCGTTTCCGTGAAAGTAGTTTCCCTCTATCAGCAGATTTCGCGTAAGGTGCGCTTCATTATATCCCTGCGACATAGTGAAGATGCCGTTTCCGCAATTCTCCAGCTCGTTACCGCGTATGACGATATCGTCACCGGACTGAATGCGTATACAGGCGGCGCCATCCTCATAACTGTCGAGCGTGCCGTTATATCGCCTATAATTGA
>WGAW01000201.1 GCA_015494675.1 Hydrogenimonas sp.
CCTTACCCGCCATCGAAGATGAGATCTCTTTGCCTTCGCCGACGGCGACGACTCGAAGGCCCGTTATGAAAAACTCTCTGCTCAGAATCAGAAATATGGCCCAGACATCGGCACGTTGCAGAACGATCAGACCCAAAAAGGCCGCGAGTGTCAACATCTTGTCCGCCAGCGGGTCTATTATCTTTCCCAAAGCGGTGATCTGATTGAACATGCGCGCGATATAGCCGTCGAAAAAGTCGGTTACACTTGCGAGTACGAATACAAGCGCCGCGAAGTAGTCGAGCCAGCTTTCGTGAATACCCTGCAAAAGAGAAGAGTCGCGACCTGCAAGGAGCCACAGCAGAAGCGGCGCCATAGCAAGACGCGAAAAAGCGAGGATATTGGGGAGGTTCATGCTCATTGAAAAGAGGTGCCCCCGTCTATGACGATCGTCTGCCCCGTCAGCCATGAGCACTCGTCGGTACACAGAAACCAGCACATACCGGCCAGATCTTCCGGAAGACCCATGCGGTTGAGCGGAGAGCGCTCTATAACTTCGGCTTTTACCTCTTCGTAGTTTGGAAACGCTTTGAGCGCGTCGGTATCTATCGGTCCGCCGCTTACCGCGTTTACCCGTATTCCCTTTTCACCCAGCTCTGCGGCGGCGTACTTCACCATCGTCTCCACTGCAGCCTTGTTCGTGCCGTGCCCAGCGTAATTGGGCGTATAGACGATGTTTCCGGTGGAACTCAGCGAGATTATGCTTCCGCCGCCCACTCTCTCCATGCGTTTCGCGGCCTCCTGCGCACCGATCACGAATGCGGTTACGGTCGCGGTGTATATATTGTTTAGCCCCTTGGGCTTCAGACGCATGAAGGGGCCGAAACCTCCTACAACCGCACGTCCCGATATGATCGCGTTCGATATGAAGTAGTCTACACGCACGAAATCTTCGTCGATCAGTTTGAAAAGGTCCCTGTAGCTCTCCGGCTCAAGGATATTCAATTTGTAAGGCACCGCCTTTACGCCGTAGCGCTCCTTTACATCGTCAGCAATCTTCCTCGCCTCCTCTTCATTCGAATTGTAGGTGAAGGCGATATCCGCACCGGCTTCTGCGAAACGATACAGAATCGCCTTTCCGATCCCCCTTGTCGCTCCGCTGATAACGAGAGTTTTGCCCTTCATGCTTTCACAACGGTTCATATATATTTTCTCCTTGAATCAAAAATTTTTAGAAGCTTTTACGCTTCCGGTATCTCATATCTTTTTACGACGCTTTCTATCTGTCGCATATGCTCTTCGGAGGGCGGAGTGAGCGGCAGACGATACTCCAGCGTCTCCAAAAGTCCGGCAGCGTACATCGCCGCCTTTATCGGAATGGGGTTGCTCTCTATGAAGAGAACCTTGTTTATATCGTACAATCTGTCGCTGATCGCTTTAGAGGATGCAAAGTCGCCCTCCTGCGCAGAATGGATCAGGTCGGTTATCAGGTTCGGCAGGATGTTCGATGTAACGGAGATGCAACCGTTACCTCCTGTCGCCATGATCGGGTAGTTTATCGCATCGTCTCCGCTGATCACCGCGAGGGCGGGGCGCTTGGCTTTTAGTAGCAGCGTCCGCTCTATCGAGCCGGTAGCCTCTTTTATACCGTATATGTTCTCCACCTCGTCAAAAAGCCTGAATACCGTCTCCGGGGCGATATCCTGCGCCGTTCTGCCCGGGACATTATAGAGCATGACCGGTATCTCTACAGACTCCGCTATGGCTTTATAGTGCCGGTAGATGCCCTCCTGCGTAGGTTTGTTGTAGTAGGGGCAGACTGTCAAGATTGCGTCCGCACCGGCAGTCTGTGCAAACTGCGCCAGATCTATCGCCTCCATTGTGGAGTTACTACCCGCTCCGGCCACCACCTTTACATTGGTACCTTTGCAGACGTTGACCGCGGTCTCTATGCACTCTTTGTGCTCGGCATGTGTCAAGGTTGCGCTCTCGCCGGTAGTCCCAACCGGCACGACGGCGTCTATGCCGTTGGCTATCTGCCTCTGTATAAGCTTGGCATACTGTACATGGTCCACTCTGCCGTTTTTAAAGGGAGTTACGAGAGCCGTCATGGCTCCGATGATTGGATTGCTCATTTTTCACCTTTTCTCAAAATTACTGTAACCGATTTCTCTCTCTCAAGATAGCGTCCGGCCACTTCCCGTATCTTTTCGGTATCGAGCTTGTCGATACTCTCTTCATATTTTAGAAGCGGCTTCAGATCTCCTCTGGCAAGATAGCTGCCGAATAGGTCCGCTACACTGCTCGAACTCTCCATGCTGTAGACGAAATCCGCCTTTGTGTTGACCTTTACCTTCTTCAGCTCATCTTCGGTGACGCCCTCCTTTTTGATGCGCTCTATCTGCTCCCAGATCACCTTTTCGGTATCTTCGGCGCTCACACCCGGGTTGCATACCGCCAGAAAGAGAAATATTCCGGGATCTTTCTGTTCGAGGTTGTAGGCGTAGAGCTGGTTGACCATCTTCTTTTTGTCCACAAGCTCCTCTATAAGGCGGCTGCTTCTGCCGTGACTGAGAAGCTCGCCAAGCGCCGAGAGGGCAGGCTGGTCTTCATGCTGGAAGTTGGGAATCGGGAAAGAGATCGCAACTATCTCGACTTCGCTCTCTTTATACAGCACGACCCGTTTCGGTCCGTCCGGGTCAGGCTCCACCTGATGGACTTTCGGTATCTCACAGCAGTTTTCGATCTTTCCGAAATGCCTCTTTACAGCTTCGAATACCGTATCAGGCTCTATATCGCCGGCTACCACGATTATCGCATTCTTCGGCTGGTAGTAGGTTTTGTGAAAATCTCTTATATCCTCTATCGTCCAGTTCATAATATCGTTCATGAAGCCTATAGGCGTCCAGTGGTAGGGGTGGTAGATATAGGCGTTGTTGAAGAGCCTGAAGTAGAGATACCCGACCGGGTTGTTGTCCGTGCGCCACCTCCTCTCTTCGGCTACCACCTTTCTCTCGGGCTGGAACTCTTCATCTTTTAGCGAGAGATTCTTCATCATCTCCGCGAAGAGCGAAAGAGAGCGGTCGAGGTTTCTAGAGGCGCTCTTGATGAAGTAGTGCGTATAGTCGAAACCGGTGGAGGCGTTGTCCACTCCGCCGAAACGCTTTACAATCTTGTCGAACTCTCCCGCTTTGAGGTTTTTTGTAGATTTGAAGTTCATATGTTCGAGCATATGCGCTATGCCGGTTTTACCCATGACTTCATTGCGGCTTCCTACGCGGTAGAAGATGTCGGTCGTGATGACACCGCTATCGTTGTGAAGCGGAATAACCACCACCTGAAGGCCGTTGTTCAGGGTTTTGCTATAGTGTTTCGGCAGTGTACTTGCCATTAGAGCTCCTGGTATTAGAGTAAATATGGAAAAATATAGTGCTATAAGTTTTATGATTCGTCTCATCTGCGATCCGCCCCGATCGCTTCGCATATGTTTGCGTAACCGTCTTTTTCGAGCAGCTTCAAGAGTGTACGGTTTATCTTTCCCGCAACTTCGGGGCCTTGGAAAATCAGACCGGTTAACAGCTGCACCAGATTGGCTCCCGCTCGAATCCTGCGGTAGGCTTCGTAGCCGCTGTCGATACCGCCTACGCTAATCAGTACTGTTTTACCGTAGAGTTCGGCGGCAATCGCATCGAAAAGCTCGAAACTCTTCTCTCTTATTGCTCGGCCGCTAATTCCGCCGACCTCTTCGGGTTCAGCCACAAGCGTGTAGTCGATGCTGGTGTTGGTGGCGATTATGCCGTCCGCTCCCGCCTCTACGGCACCCGCACATAGGGCGACCGCCTCCTCTTTATTCATATCGGGCGCTATCTTGAGAAGAACAGGTCTGTCGGTAAGCGACTTCGCCATATCGAAAATCGAAGAGATGAACGAATCGTTCTGAAGATTGCGCAGTCCGGGAGTATTCGGCGAGGATATGTTTATTACGAGATAGTCGCACAGGTTTCTAAAGACTCTTATGCCGTGCTCGTAATCTCTTAACGCCTCTCTTTCGGGAGTTGTCTTGTTCTTGCCTATATTCACGCCTATAGGTGTGACGTAAGGAAAGCGCTTTTTGAGTCTTCTCTCCATATAGAGGCTCCCTCTGTTATTGAAACCCATCGCGTTTTGCAAAGACTCCTCCGATACATGCCTCCAGAGCCTGGGAGTAGGGTTTCCGGGCTGCGGCCGGGGTGTAACGGTGCCCACTTCGGTAAAACCGAACCCCATCGCGGTCATCGAGCGTATCAGCTCGCCGTCTTTGTCGAATCCGGCGGCGAGCCCCACCGGGTTGAAGAAGGTGCGCCCGAAAAGCTGCTGGTGAAGCCTTTCGTCATCGACAAAGTTCTTCCTGACCCACGGGTTGAAAAGCTGCGGAACGGCTTCGCCGACTTTGAGCAGGCCTGTCACCAAATGGTGGGCATACTCCGGATCGAGCTTGAAAAAGAGAGGTTTGATTTTTTCATAGTCCATCTGATATATCCAACGTCTTAAAATTGGATCGATTATACTCAAAAAGGGGTAAGGAGAGGTTTAACCGAATGACAACTCTACAGCAAAATAGATGATATTAAATAATATTTATACCATTTTCTCCATAAAACGGTTTTTGATACAATCATGTTATAGAGTTTTGCGATTCCACCAAAGGGGCCGAATTATGAAAGTAACGGAGCGTTTCGAATTGAAGAAGAGTTTCAAAGATGCTCTTATGGCCGAAGAACCGCGTTTCGGATTCAACGGCTTCGGGGAGGTCATATACTACCGTACCTACAGCCGAAGGAAACCGGACGGCTCCCAGGAGAGGTGGGCCGACACCGTGATACGTGTCGTAGAGGGGATCATGTCGATAAGAAAAAACCACTATAGAGAGCAGGGGCTGGAGTGGAGCGAGGAAGAGTGGCAAAACTTCGCACAGCGCATGGCTTCGAGCTGTTTCGCAATGCACTGGCTCCCGCCGGGGCGGGGCCTGTGGATAATGGGGACGGAGTATATATACGAAAGAGGAAGCGCGGCACTCTACAACTGCGGCGCCGTCGATACCTCCGACCTTGTAAATTCGGCCGACTGGGCTATGGATATGCTGATGAGCGGCGTAGGTGTCGGGTTCAACACCGCCTGGAGGGGAACCGCGACGATTCCAGACAAGAGCAGCCCGCATCTGTATGTGGTCGAAGACAGCAAAGAGGGGTGGGTAAAATCGGTAAGACTTCTTCTAAAGAGCTACTGCGACGACGGTCCGTTTTACCGTTTCGACTACTCCAAAATCAGGCCGGCCGGCTCGCCTATACACGGCTTCGGCGGCACCGCTTCGGGACCGCAGCCCCTGAAGGAGCTGCATATTCGTCTCGAAAAGATCATGGACAGCTTCTGCAGAGGCGAGATCGACAGAACGAGGTGCATAGCCGATCTTTTCAACTCTATCGGCGTCTGCGTGGTTGCCGGAAATGTCAGGCGCAGTGCCGAGATAGCGATCGGTTCGGTACACGACGAGACCTTTTTGCACCTGAAAGACTACAGCCTCTTTCCTGACCGCAAAGATATCGGCTGGATGTCGAACAACTCGGTGGTGCTGAAAAACCGTGACGATTTCGATAGACTCCCCGAAATATCGGAGCTGATCAGGCAAAACGGTGAGCCTGGGATACTCAATCTGGTAAATGTTCAAAAATATGGCCGTTTCGGCAAAGAGATAGGAGACAGAGCGTGGCTCACCAATCCCTGCGGCGAGATAGCGCTCGAGAGTTACGAGCTCTGCAATCTGGCAGAGATATTTCCGACACGATGTGAAAGCGAAAAAGAGTTCAAAGATGCGGTGGAGTTTGCAACGTTCTATGCCGCCACGGTCTCGCTGCTGCCTACGCACAGAAGCGAGACGAACGCCATAGTGGCTCGTAACCGCCGCACGGGAGTAAGCATATCGGGAATTACCGACTGGATGGAGAAGATAGGGATAACCAAAATGACGAGGGTGCTAAGGG
>WGAW01000202.1 GCA_015494675.1 Hydrogenimonas sp.
GAGTAGTTGTCGTATCTTGCGCTCTGTGCAAATAGGGTTTTGCCGTCAAACAGAGTGTTGTGGTTTGTAGCGAAAATGTATCTGTTGGAGTAGCTCTTTGCCAAGTCCGCTCCGGCCGATAGCCCCTGGTGAAACGACTGGTATCCGCCGCCGGCCTGCAGAAAACCGTTTTGCAGATAGTCGTATCTGTCGATAAGGCCGAACTCTTTGATATGGCCGCTGTATCCCCCGTATTGAGAGCGGTTGAAGGTCGAGTAATTGTAGAACACCCTTGCGCTGTTGGCGCCGTCGCTTCTTATGTAGCGGGCCTTGTAAAACCTCTCCCTTATCTTGTTTACCGTAAATGGTCCGTCGGGTGCGTCGACGCTCTGGCCCGTAACGAAATCAACGGAATCGTAATGGACCGTCGCGTCTATGGCGTTCAAAGAGGCTTCAACTCTATCTTTATTCGTAATGTCGTAGCCGGCTTTGAGTGAATAGCTTCTGTTCCTGTAGCCGTCCTCTTCATACCCGAGGTCATCGGCTCTCCTACCGTATAAAGGAGAGCCCTGCCCCGGTTCGGCCGCGGAAAAACCGTCCGTTTCGAAATCGGCTATACTCAAGGTGTAGTCGAAGCCCCCCAGGTCATCACCTATCGATAGATCGAAGCTCCTCGTATCGTAACTGCCGAACTTGAAAGCGTACGATAGACTCTTTCCGGACGGCTTTTTGGTGATGATGTTGATAACGCCCGCACTTGCATCCGCTCCCCATACTCCGCTCTGCGCACCCTTTACCACCTCTATTCTTTCGACGTTGTCGAGTCTGAAATGCTCGAACTGGGCACCGTTTAGACCTGTAACGTCGTTTGCCCGTACGCCATCGATAAGTACGAGTGTATGGTCGGATGGCAATCCGCGAAGATAGACCGAAGCGGGTTGGCCGAAGCCGCCGTTTGAAGTAAAAGAGATTCCGGGTACCGATGCGAGTGCATCTTTGAGGTTTCTGTAACCTCTCTCGGCTATCTCCTCTGCAGTGATGACCGTCAAATCTTCGGTCACATCCTCATCGTCCTGTTCCGTATTGGCTGCCGATACCACAATCTTGTGAAGCTGGACCGCTTGGGTGTTCTGCGCGTGTATCTGTACAGAACTGACCGTAGCGGCGATAGCTGCGAGAGTGAAATATCTGCCTTTGAAACCTTTGGCAAATCTCATTGCAGTCCTTTTGGATTATTGAAACCGCAATTGTACCGAATTTACGGTTAAAGTTCTCTCTTCGCTTCCTGAAGAGCCTCGATAACCTGATCGAGATTCTCTGCGGGAATGTGAACTTTCCAGTCCGGCTCTTCACTGGTTTTTGAGAGCCATATACCCAGGCTTACGACGGGCGACGAGTTCTCTCCGTAAGGCTCTTTGACCGTCGCTACGGTAATGGCACCGTCGTCGGTGCTCGCCAGCGGTATCTCTTTTATGAGTTGCGCCTCTTTCATTATCTTCTCCTGTTTTGAACTTTTGTATCGGCAACCGTAATAGGGCCGTATTAAGAGTGGCTATTATATCACTTTTTCTTCTCCAAAAGCCTCGATAGCATAGCATTTAGCCTAAGCCACTTTTTATGCTCCATAAGCGGAAAACCCGCATAGGTTTTGAAACCCTCTATCGACTTGGTGACACCCCCGCGCGCCGCGATCGTGGCGAAAGGTCCGATCTCCAGGTGTCCGGCGGTCCCGCTCTGACCGCCCATGACGACATTCCTACCGAGTTTCGTAGAACCTGAAAGGCCAACCTGTCCCGTGATGAGTGAATACTCCCCCACCTCGCAGTTGTGGGCAACATGTACGAGATTGTCGAGTTTAGCACCCTCTTTTATAACGGTCGAATCGAGCGTTCCCCTGTCTATTGCGCAGTTGGCGCCTATCTCCACATCGTCCTCTACGACGACGTTTCCAAGCTGATACAGCTTCACATGCTTTCCATCTTTGGTATGTGCAAACCCGTAGCCGTCGCTCCCTATGACAGTGCCGGCATGTATGATGCACCCTTTTCCTATTACGGTACGGCTATAGAGAGTCACATTCGGGTAGATAAGCGTACCGTCTCCGATGACGGTATCGTCTCCGATATAGCAGCCCGGCATTATGGTTACACCTCTACCCACCTTAACATCTTTTCCGAAATTGACGCCGGGCGCTATTTCGCTACCCTCACCTATCACCGGTTCGGCCCCTTCTCTCTTCATCGGAGGCGGAGCGAAAAATGCGCTGGCCATCGCGAGTTTCAGATAGGGCTCTTCGTCTACGAGCGGAATCGTTCCACTCGGCACGAGATTCGCGAACTTCGGGCTTACAAGTACCGCTGCCGCTTCGGTCTTTTCAAGATCTTTAAGATATTTCGGGTTATCGAGAAAACTGAGCTCCTCCCGATTGGCCTTTTTAAGCGTGGCCAGCCCGCTGATACGCCTATCTTCACCGCTGTAGCCTACTCCGATCGACTCCGCAAGCTCGCTGAGTCTCATTCGCGCTCCATGGCCACCACACCGCCCCGCACTATCTCTACCGGATGAAAACGCTGAGCGGCCTCTATGAAGTGTTTCACCCTCTTGGGTTCATCGGCCACCATAGTGATGATATGCTGGCTGCTGACATTGGCTATGCCGCCGTTGTAGGCCTGGCAAAGCGCCTGTATGCTGGAGAGCGACTCGTTTATCGGGAACTTCATCATGACCATCTCTTTCTCTATCATCTCCTCGTGCTCGATAACCTTGTATGTAGGTATCAGCTTGTGAAGCTGCTTTATGATCTGCTCTATGACCCGTACGTTCCCCCTGGTCTCTATAGTAAGGCGCGACATATCGCTCTCGGGTATCGGCGCCACCGTCAACGCCTCTATGTTGTAGCCTCTGGCGGCGAAGAGCCCTGTTATGCGCGCAAGTACACTATGCTCGTTCTGGACTATTACCGAAATGATTCTTCTTTCAACCTTCATGATCAATCCTTGAATTCCAGCATCATATTGTAGAGCGTTCCGCCGCTGGGCACCATCGGCAGTACATTTTCGTCGCGGTCGACCACGACGTCGATCATCGCGACCACTCCCTTTTCGACCGCATCTTTGAGTGCTTCGTCAAACTCATCCTTCGTCTCTACCCTATAGCCGATACCGCCGCAAGCTTCGGCCAGACGTACGAAGTCGGGCTGGAAACTGAGATCTGTCTCTGCATACCTCTTCTCGTAGAAGAATGTCTGCCACTGCCTGACCATTCCCAGATAGTGGTTGTTCAGGATTATGTTTATAACCGGCAGCCTGCTCTCTACGGCAGTGACCAGCTCCTGAATATTCATCAAAATTGAGCCGTCCCCCGTAAAGTTTACGCTAATTTTGTCAGGCCTGGCCCTCTTTACACCCATCGCGGCCGGAAAGCCGAAGCCCATCGTACCGAGACCGCCGCTGGTTATGAACTGCCTCGGGAATGAGAAGGGGTAGAATTGGGCTGTCCACATCTGATGCTGGCCCACATCGGTACTTATCACCGCATCTTCACCGAGCAGCTCCCCTACGCGCTCTATAACCCACTGCGGCTTTATAACCTTGTCGCTATCCTCGTATCCGAGCGGATGGATCTCGTTGTAGCGCTTCAGAATCTCCCGCCACGGCTGATACCTGTCGGGATCGACCTGCTCCTTGACTTTGGGGATCATCACCTCCAGAACCTCTTTCAGGTCGCCGACTATCGGGTAGTCGACATCGACGAGCTTGCCGATGCTGCTCGGGTCGATATCGACATGGATAATCTTCGCATGCTTGGCGAATTCGGACAGCTTGCCGGTGACTCTGTCGTCGAAACGGGGCCCGAGCGCTATCATCAGATCCGCTTCGCTCATCGCCATGTTGGCCTGATAGGTTCCGTGCATACCCACCATACCCAGAAGCAGGGGATCGTCATGGCGCAGCGTTCCGCGCGCCATCAGGGTCTCTACCGCCGGTATCTGCGTCGCTTTGACGAATTCGCGCACCAGATCGGCGCTGCCCGAGTGTATGATACCGCCGCCAAGATAGAAGACCGGGCGCTTGGCCCTGCAGATCGCTTCGGCCGCCTTCTTTATCTGGCGCACGTTTCCCTTCGTGGTCGGTCTGTACGTCGGGATCTCGACACGGGTCGGATAGTCGAATTTGGCAAGCTCCGCCGTCACATCCTTAGGTATGTCTACATGTACCGGACCGGGACGACCGCTGCCGGCGATATAGAAAGCCTCTTTCAGAATCATGGGAAGCTCGCTTGCGCTTCTTACCAGATAGTTGTGCTTGGTGCAGGAGCGGCTTATCCCGGTAGCGTCGATCTCCTGGAAAGCGTCCGTTCCTATTAGCGTGATCGGCACCTGACCGCTTATGACGACAAGAGGTATGGAATCCATATAGGCCGTGGCAAGGCCGGTGACGGCGTTTGTAAAGCCGGGGCCGCTGGTTACGAAAGCGACGCCTACTTTGCCGGTGGCACGGGCGTACCCCTCCGCCGCGTGTACGGCCGCCTGCTCGTGGCGCGTAAGGATATGTTTGAAATCTTTCTGTTTATACATCTCGTCGTAGACGTTCATGATGGCCCCGCCGGGGTAGCCGAAAACGGTATCTACCCCCTCCAGCTTCATAGCCTCGATTACCATCTGTGCTCCGGTCATCTCCATGGCCGCATCTCCTACCTTAAGAAATTTGCCGATTATAGCCAAAAACAGGTTAACAAAATATTTCGTATGAAACTACCCGCCACGCACAAGGTCGCCGGGCCGCTCCAAAAACCCGAGGCACCCTGCGATCGCCACACCTTCACGCAACCCGTCGTCTATGACTACACTCTCGTCGAACCCCAGAAGGGAGTAGAGCCCGTTCAATATCAGGATTCCCGCAGCGATGAGATCCTCTCTGCCGACTCCGACAAGCTTCCGCCTCGACTCTTCGTCCAAAGAGAGCAGCCTATCCATCTGGATCTTCAGATCTTCCCTATATAGAGCTGTTCCGTTGACCCTTTTCGCATCATAGGTCGAATAGTCCATTCCGAGCTTCATCGCCGCGACGGTCGTCGGCGTTCCGGCCGTAGAGACAAAGAGCTTCGGACAGAGACCTTCGGTCTTCATATTTCCGGCAAACTTTTCCATCTCCCTCATCAGCAGCGGAAGCGCCTGCTCGATCTTTTCCACGGAGCCGTACCTCTGGGCGACCGTAACTATACCTATATCGAAACTGCGGCTCTCTATCCTGCCGGAGTCGAAAAATAGAATCTCGGTAGAGCCGCCCCCAAGATCGGCCATGACGAAGTTATCGCTCTCTATTCCCATCTTGTCGAGACGTTTTTTGACGGCCAAAAGCGTATAGTGCGCCTCTTCGTCGCCGCCGATCACTCTGAAGTCGACACCGCACTCTCTTTTTATCCTCTTTAGTACCTCTTCGGCGTTCGAAGCCCTTCGGAGCGCTTCCGTAGTAACGGCCGCCACTGGCTGCGAGAAGTCTATCACCCTCTTCGCCTCCTTTAAAGCCTCGACAATGCGCACTACCGCATCTTCGCCGATCCTGCCGCTCTCATGTATGCCGTCGGCGGTTCTTACAATCTTTTCGAACCACGCTACAGGCTCGAGAGTTTCACAATCGATCTGCACGCCCCTTAGCGTGTTGGAACCTAGATCCACAGCCACCACGATCTACTCCGTCACTTTTTCGGGTAGCGAATCTATATCTATCTGCGCCATATCTTTCGGCTCCTCTTCCGGGAACTTGTCTCTTAGTCCGTGTTCTACAAGCCAGGAGCCTATTTCGTCATCCATACCGAAAAGCTCAATGTAGCGGCCGACGGCGGCGGAAACCTCTCTCCCTCTTTTCATCGCATTCTCTATCTGCACGATATATGCCTGTTTGATCAGGCTCACCATTTTGGCCCTCTTTTGCGGCAGTGGAATAAAAGGGGCAAAAATCTTTTTCAGCTTTTCGACTTCACCCGAAGAGGCGACCTTTTCGGCTCTCGCTACAATCTTCTGCCACGCCTCTTCCAGGTTCTGTACAATCTTCGTCTCTTCGAGCTCGGGGTGACGCTCCAGAATCGCGTAGATCGCACCGTAATCTTTCTGCGCGAAGTAGCGCATGGCCGAGGCATAGAGATTTGCACTCTCCATCAGTTCCTCCGCCCTCTCTTTCATATCGGGAAACTCTTTAAGCTGCGATGCGAGACGTGCCGCCTCCGCATAGTTTCCGGCTTCGAGCTCGGCAGATGCCCTCTTCGCGATTATATCCGCTATCTTCTCTATCTTTTTGTACTCTTCGAGCTCCATGATCGCCGGATATCGCTTCGCCAGCTCGATCGCACCCTTGAAGTCGCGTTTGCCGACAAGCTTCATAAAGAGCCTGTATATCTCCTTCTCGTTCAACAGCGCCTGAATCAATCTACTTTTGTCGGAAATACCCCTGAAAGGCTTCAAGAGCTCTTTGACCCTCTCCTCTCCTCCATTCTGCATCACGATCTTCTTCGCACGCGAAAAGCGCTTCTCCCACTCACTCTCCATCATCTCGTAGTAGCGGTTCTGCTTCAGCATAGGGTGTTTGGCCGCCATGGAGTAGGCAAGCTGATACTTCTGCCCCTCTACGGCGGTTTTGAACTTCTGAAAATCGGCAAAGTCGTTGACGAGCTGCTGGGCGAGCAGCCGTTTTGAAGACTCCACACCAAACGGTTCGAGTATCTTTTTCGCATCCTCTTTCCTGCCGAGTTCAAGAAGCGACATCGCACTTTGAAACGCTTCGTTCCAGAGAGCTTCAAGCTTCATATATTCGTCGCTGTAACGTAGAAGCGGATTCTCCTCGGCCAGTCTGTAAGCCGACGCCAGATCGTCGGAGGCTATGAACTCTTCCATCTTCCGGCTCTCTTTTAGAGGCGAATTGAACGTCACCTCACCGTCGGCCAGACCCACTACGAGATGGTTGCCCTCAAAGAGGTAGCAGAGCCTCTTTATCGGCTTCGTATACTGAAGGTAACGCAGGGCGACGAGTTCATAACTGTTCAGATCGTAAAGCGAAACTACACCCGTTTTGTCCGCAGCAAAGAGAAATCTCTCGTCCGGCGTCACGCTCAGGGCCGTCACCTCGTCAAACATCTTTTTGAGCCTCTTTATCACTCTGGCCCCGAAATAGTCCCAGACTACAATCTCTCCATCCTTGTCGGCGGCTACAAGACGGTGGGATCCTATAAATAGCAGCTCTGTAATAGCCTTCGAGTGGCCCTTGAGCCTGAACCCCTGGGAGAGGGAGGAGATGTTGGTTACGATTATCTTACGATCGAAACTTCCGGTGGCGATCCACTGACCGTTGGGGCTGAAAGCTATGGCGGTTACAAAATCGGAATGGTGGGGCAAAGAGGCGACCATGCGGCCGGTCGAGAGACTCCACAAAAATGTCTTTCCGTCCTGTCCGCCTGTTGCCAGATATCTATGTTTACGACTTATACGAAGACTTTCGACATCTCCTTCATGTCTTTTGAAACGGTAAAGGAGCCTCTTGCTCCTTCCGTCGAATACCGCCACTCCCTCCTTTTTGACACAAAAAGCGACATACGCGCCGTCTTCGGATATGTCGGCACCGTGAAGAAGCTTGTCGTTCTGTGCGAGGGATGTCTTGAAACCGTCTACGAGAGTTATCGGCTCCGTAGAGAAGATGCGTACGGCGTTGGAGCTGTCTAGTATCGCGACACGGTGACCGGCAAGCTCCTTTATGGCTGTGATGGAGTGCCGGAAACCGAGCCGCTTTTCGATAATCATACACTACACCTCAACACTTCCAAACCCGCCTAATGCTTCACTTCGAAGCGAAAACCGTTCTCGTGCAGCATACTCTTGATAAGCTCCTGATGCTCTCTTCCTTTGGTCTCCAGGGCGATCGACACATAGGCATCACCGAACTTCAGGTCGAGAGAGGTCCTGTCGTAGCCTATCTGTACTATATTGGCCTGCGCATCTTTAAGAATCTGCGTAAGGAGCATCAGGCTGCCGGGTTTGTCCACGAGTGTTACGACCAGCTTCATCTTTCTGTACGACTTTAGAAGTCCCTTCTCTATAATTACCGAGAGCATCGTGACGTCTATGTTTCCGCCGCTTAGAATCGATACGACTTTCGCACCCTTCGGAAGATCTATCTTGTCGTGGATCAATGCGGCCACTCCGACCGCTCCGGCACCCTCCACGACCAGCTTCTGCTTCTCCAGAAGATATAAAATCGCGTTGGCTATCTCTTCGTCGTCGACAAGTATCATCTCGTCGACATACTCCAAAATATACTTCAGAGTCTTTTCCGATGTATCTCTTACCGCGATCCCGTCGGCTATGGTACGAACTTTGACGGTATCGATCTGCTTTTTTGCATCGAAGGAGAGTTTCATCGCCGGGGCGCCGGAAGCGGCAACTCCTATGATTCGGGTTTTTGGAGATATCGACTTCATAGCGACCGCGATGCCGCTGATCAATCCGCCGCCGCCTACCGGAACCAAAACCGCATCCGGCGCTTCGCAGTGTTCGAGTATCTCCAGCGCTATCGTACCCTGCCCCGCGATCACCTCGTCATCAGCGAAAGGGTGGACGAAAACACGTCCGCTCTTTTTCGCATACTCCACCGCGTAAGCGTACGCCTCGTCGTAGTTCGTACCCGAAAGAATCACCTCCGCGCCGTACGACTTGACGCCGTCGACTTTCGTCAGAGGGGTAGTTTCGGGCATCACTATCGTCGCGGGTATATTGAAATATTTCGCGGCCAGAGCGACCCCTTGGGCATGGTTGCCCGCACTTGCGGCCACAACCCCTTTGGAGCGCTCCTCTTCGCTTAACGACGCGATCTTGTTGAAGGCCCCGCGAATCTTGAATGAACCCGTATTTTGAAGATTCTCCTTTTTCAGATAGACCTCAAAACCGGTAGTTTCACTAAGTTTCGGAGCGTAGGAGAAGGGTGTCTTTACGGCAACTTTTTGAACTTCGCCGTGCGCCTTTTTGATATCGGCGAGCGTTATCATGCATACTCCATATGATCTACCATCGCACATCTGCTCTGAACCACTCTCATACCTCTATCTTTCGCGGCCGCGGCTGCTTCGTTGTTTACGATCCCGGCCTGCATCCAGACCACCCTCACGTCTCCGCGATCTATGCACGCCTCGACCACGGGGCCTACCGCGGCTGACTTTCTGAATATATCGACCATATCGACTCTAAACGGAATCTCTTTCAAAGAGCGGTATACCTTCTCTCCCAATATCTCATCCTCTTTCGGATAGACCGGAACTATCCTGTAACCGGCCTCTTTAAGATACTTTGCCACCCTGTGGCTCGCTTTTGACGGATCGGGCGAGAGCCCTACCACGGCAATCGTCTCGACCTCTCTGAAAATCTGCCTTATCTCTTCGGTATCGGCATTGATAGTCGGAAATTCGCACTCCATAAAAAGCCTTTGAAAATTTTATGACCGAATTGTCGCAAAAGGGCGGCCTCGTCTTGAAATCTTTCGACTCCGGGGTCGAAAGAGCCGGCTGTTTCTCTCGAACTCAGGAAGCCGCCCGAAATTTGCATAAATTCAGTATACGGGAGTATAGCAAACAAGCCCTTAGAGTATCACTCCATACGGCACCGCTTCAGTGTGGCATCCGCTTTTCGTCGGCACTCGGGGCAAAATTCATACCCTTTTCTGTCGGTATCGGCAAGCGAGTTGGAGAAGTGCATTACACACGAAGGATCGTCGCAGTGTCCGAGACCGAGCGTATGCCCGATCTCATGCACAGCCTCGGTCAATACTCTGCGAAAAAATAGAGGAGTCTCCTCATCCGATCCGTAAAAGCGGTCGGAGAGCCTTGCCGTGGAGATAACGGCGCATCTCATCGATGATGACGCGAGTCCGAATACGAAATTTAGACGGCTCTCATAGATATCCTTATCCGTGACACCGAGTACGATCTCATTCGGACTCTTTTTGAGTCTGCACGCCTCCTGAAGGAGCCCGAAAGCCCTGAACTGACCGCGCGACGGATCGTACGCACTTTGAGAGAGGGGCAAAACGGCGCCCGTCTCTACCGGAAGTCCGAATATCCGCCTCAGTTCGCCCGCCAAAGGTTCGAATAGCTCCGGTGCAGGTTCAAAAAAAGGCAGAAGAGCAATGGAGCACCCCTTCTGCATATCAGTACCCCAAAACTCCAAGAAGGTTGTATACCCCGAATGCCGCAAGCCAAGCCAGGAGATTCGGGTATACCATGTAGAAGCCGCGCCATGCCCACTGCGGCACCTCCGCCCAGAATGTACTCATGGCGGCTATACACGGTGAGTAGATCATGATAATCACGATAAGTGCCACGGCCGTTTTGAACGATACATTCTCTCTGAGCCGATCGATAAGAGTGTTGCTCTTCTCGTCCGCATCTCCTACGGCATAGAGTGTAGCCAGCGTCGAAACCACCACCTCTTTGGCCGCCAGTCCGGCTATGGTCGCTACCGAGACCCGCCAGTCGAAGCCGAGCGGAGCGAAAACAGGCTCTATCGCCTTGCCTATCGTACCGAGATAGCTGTTCTCGAGCTCTTTTGCGGCAAGTTCGCTCTGAAGCTGCATCTTTGCCGCCTCGTCGACAGCAGCTTCTATCTTAGTTTCATAACTTTGAGCCAGCCTGGAGTCGTGAGGGTATGAGCTCAAAAACCAGATTATCATCGATGCACCCGCAATGAACGTTCCCGCCTTTTTCAAAAAGAGTTTGGCCTTTATCCAGAGCTCCACACCGAGAGCCTTCATGGATGGAAATCTATATGGCGGCATCTCCATGACAAACGGCTCAGGTTCCCCTTTAAAAAGCACCGTTCGCAGAATTTTCGCCACTATAAGGCCGAGGATCGCGCCGCTTATATATATGATAAAGAGTATGTTACCGGCATGGGATGTCGGGAAGAAAGCGCCTATGAGCAGCACATATACCGGAAGTCTCGCGGAACAGCTCATGAAGCCGAGTACAAGCATCGTAATAATGCGATCTTTCGGGTTTTTGAGCGTCCTTGCGGCCATATAGGCCGGTACCGTACAACCGAATCCGCTGACCAGCGGAATGAACGCCTTTCCCTGCAGCCCGAACTTCTTCATGAAACCGTCGAGCAAAAAGGCGGCTCTGGCCATGTAGCCGGTCTGCTCGAGAAGGTTTATACCGAGAAATAGTATAAGGATATTCGGAAGGAACATTATCACCGAACCGACCGCCGGGATTACGCCGTCGGCAAGCACGGATTGAATAGGACCGTCCGGGAGAACCGCTTTTACGGTGTTGGAAATCTCGGTAAACGCGGCATCGATCCAATCCATCGGAATAGAGCCCACTTCAAACGTTATCTGAAAAAGGAGCCACATGAAAAAGAGAAAAATCGGCAGACCCAGAATCGGGTGTATAAGCAGTCTGTCGAGCCTGTCGGTAACGGTCAACTTTTTGGGGGGCTTTTTCAGGGCTTTCAAAACCAGCGCCTTGGCCATCGCGTAGCGCTCGTCGCTCAGAATGTCGCTTGTGGACTCTTCGTCGAACTCCATCTCGAGTTCACGGTAGATCTGCCCCAGCATCTCGTGCAGCTCTATGAAGATGGGCAGATCGTGTATGATCTTGTATATCTCCTCGTCTCTGTCGAGCAGCCTTATCGCTATGAACCTCGCTTCGTCGGGATCTTTGAAGTGGGGAGACTTGTGGAGCACCTTTATCAGCTTCTCGATCTGCTCCTCTATGCGCTCGTCGTAGAAGAGTTTGTTTTTCGGTTTCCGGCTTCCGTAGACCTCTATTATACGGTCTACTATCTCGTCCACACCCCTATGCTCCTTCGCGGAAGTCAAAACCACCGGGATTCCGAGGAGCTCTTCGAGTTTCTCCCTGTCGACCGTGCCTCCCTGCTTCTCCACCTCGTCTATCATATTTACGACGAGGATCATCTTTTTCTGCATATCCATGAGTTGGAAAGTAAAGATGAGATTCCTCGAGAGAGTGTTGGCATCGGCAACATTTATAATAAGATCATACTCTTCATTATATAAAAACTTTTTTGCTACCTGCTCTTCGGGAGTGTATGCGTTTAGAGAGTATATCCCCGGAAGGTCGACTATCTCTATCTCATAACCGTCTTTTTCTATGAATACCTCTTTCTTCTCTACGGTGACTCCGGAAAAGTTTCCGACATGGAGCCTTGCGCCGGTCATCGAGTTGATTATCGAGGATTTGCCGACATTCGGCTGTCCGGCCAGCGCAACCTTTATCTTTTTCACTTCCCGATCCGCTCCGATTCCGTTTCGGTTGCCGTTGCCGTCCGATTCACAGCTTCCGCATCTCATCTACAACCGCCTTTGGGCTCCATGAAGACGGAAGCGGCCTCCTCTTCTCTCAGGGCTATCTTCGTACCGTCGCTCTCTACCTCCCAGGTCTGTTTGGCAAGCGTATGGTCGAGAATCTTTATCTCGCTGCCCTTTGCCAGGCCCAAAGAGAAGAGGCGCCCTTTTATCGGATCTTTAGCCTTTATCTTCACTATGCGACCTTCACATCCGATCGTACATTCGGTCAAAGGTTTCACTCTCAAAAACCTCCACAATTTTTCGGTGATTATAGAGCAATTGAGAACCAATGTCAATAGTGTTGATAATCATTCTCATTGTTATTATCTGATTTTGCGCAAAGAGCAAAATCATCTCGAAATCTTGGATTTCGTAGCTTCAGGGGGTTGTAGGGCCGCACAGGCCCTGCCGAATTGCGGGCTTTGCCCGGAATTTGCGTAACATGAAATGGCTTGCGCAAAGAGCAAAATCATCTCGAAATCTTGGATTTCGTAGCTTCAGGGGGTTGTAGGGCCGCTCACCCATGCCGAATTGCGGGCTTTGCCCGGAATTTGCGTAATATCAGTAGTTGAGTGAAAAAAGGGCTCTAAATCAATTTGTTCAACGCGCTTTATGGCCGGCGAATGTAAAATATCCCCTGTAAATCCAATTGCCGAAGAGACAAAGAATGAAAAAGCTTCTTACTGCCCTTATAGCCGTTTTTACTATAAGTCTTCATCTCTATGCACAGGAGGCTGAATACAGCGACGACATAGATGCGAAAGAGGCTGCAAAAATGGTCAAAGAGAACGGTGCGGTTATCATAGATGTACGCGATCCGAGAGAGTTTCTCTATTCGGGACATGCGGTAGGCTCCGTAAATATACCGATATTTTTCGTTCGAATCGATCTTCCACCGATAGAGACGAGAGTGAAGGTGGCGCAGCTCGAAAAGAGAAGAGAGAAGGCGATCCATGTAAAGAAGATCTACCGTCCGATGATGGACGAGAACAGAGACTTCGTGGAAGATGTAAAAAGATTGGTCGGCTCAAACCTGCAAAAGCCCGTGATTCTCATATGCAGAAGCGGTGAGAGATCGGTATACGCCGCAAACAAGCTGGCGAAAAACGGTTTCGAGAACGTATACAACATAGAAGGCGGCTTCATATTCGACTGGAAAGCCTCGGGAATGCCGTGGGGCGGAGAGTAGACATTCAGCATACCTCTTTGTAAAAATCAGACGAAAGCTTGCATGACCGCAACGGAAAACATTTCACTTTTTTATTTTATTCGGTCCCTAACCCGTAGAACCACTCCCGCCTCCATATGCGGGGTATACGGAAACTGATCGAAGAGGGCAGCGTCCACTACGGTGTGGGTTTCACATAGCCGCTTCAGATCGCGTATTAGACTCTGCGGGTTGCACGATATGTATATGACGGTATTAAAACCCGCAACCAACCTTGCGGTCCCATCGTCGAGCCCGGCCCGCGGAGGATCCACAAGCACCGTTTTGAGATCGTACCCTCCTAGCTCAACGCCCCGAAGCCTTCTAAACACCCTTTTGCCCTCGAGAGCTTCGGTAAACTCTTCGCTGCTCATTCTGACGAACTCTATGTTTTCCGCGCCGTTTAGATAACAGTTCTCGAGTGCCGCATGAATGGAGCGTTTGGATATCTCCGTGGCTATAACCCTGTCAAAGAGGGTCGAGAGAGGAATCGTAAAGTTTCCGGCACCGGCGTAGAGCTCGCAAAAATCTCCCTCGCCGTACTCTTTCGCTCCTCTCATAGCCCACTCTACCATCTTTTCGTTGACTCCTGGATTGGGCTGGGTGAAGCTCTGCTCGTAGTGTCTGTAAAGATATTTTCTACCCTCTATTTCGAGTCTTTCTGTAACAAACTCTCTCTCCAGAACCTCCTTCTGCCCGCGACTGCGCCCTATGAGGGCCGCATCGACAAACTTTTGAAGCTCATATGCCTCCGCCTTCCATCCCTCTTCGAGCCTCCTTCGATACAGCATCGTGACGAGAGTCTCACCGGTAGTCGAAGAGAGGAACTCTATACCGAAAAGCCCGCTTTTGAGCTCTTCGTTCCCGTTGATATACTCAAGAAGCCTCCACATTCTGCTCTCTATCGCTTCGCATACCATAGGGCACTCTTTCAGCAGCACGAATCTACGCTTGTCGAGGTGGCGCATCGCATAGCTGCAGATACCCTCTTTATGGTAGATCTTGTACTCTGCTCTCGCCCTGTAGCGGGCCTCTTTAGACTTGTAGACCTCAACCTCATTGCCGTAAAAGGGTGAGAGAAGTTTCGAAAGCTCCCCTCTTTTGAGCTGGAGCTGACCGGCATAGTCGTATTCGTAGAGTGAGCAGCTGCCGCACTCGCCGAAGTGTGCACACCTCATTTGAAACTCTCCACTAGGTTGCCCACAAGCAGGTGCCACCCGTCGACGAGCACGAATATCAGTATCTTGAACGGCAAAGAGATCATGACCGGCGGCAGCATCATCATACCCATACTCATCAAAACCGAGCTGACGACCATATCTATGACCAGAAACGGCAGAAAGATCAGAAAACCTATCTCGAACGCGGTCTTAAGTTCACTGATCATGAAAGCGGGCAGCAGTACCGTCAAAGAGACGTCGGCTTCCGTCCGGGGGTTAGGCAGGTTTCTGATGCGGTAAAAGAGAGCCAGGTCGGCCTCCCTGGTATTTCTGAGCATGAAAGATTTGAAGGGCTTTACAGCCTCTTCGAAAGCCACATCGTACCCGATCTTTTTGTCCATATACGGCTTTATGCCGTTTTGGTACGCCTCTTTTCCCATCGGTTCCATGATAAAAACAGTGATAACAAGAGCAAGAGAGACCAGCAACTGCGTAGGGGGCGTCTGCTGGGTTCCCAGTGCCTGACGCAAAAAAGCGAATACCACAATCAGGCGTATGAAGCTGGTCATGACCAGCACGAGAGAGGGTGCAAGCACCAGCAGCGTCAGTACGATGACAATATTTAGCGTATTTACGAGATCTTTGGGCTCGGCCGGTGCCGAGAGGGATAGATTGACGGTGGGAATATCTACGGCAAAGAGCTGTACCGCCGCCAAAACGGCAAGGAGGGGAAGCAGTTTACGAATCATCTCTGGATAGCCGGACGTTTGGCATCGAGAATTCCTTTTCTGGCGCTCTTCTCCAGTTCTGGCTCGTTGGAGAAGAAGTATAGGTCGACACGCCTGTTCTTGGCGCGCCCCTCCGGGGTCGCGTTGGAGGCGACGGGCTTGTACTGGCCGTTTCCGCACGCAGAGAGCCTCTTTGGATCGACACCCTCTTTTACAAGCTCTTTTACGACCGAAACGGCCCTTGCGGCCGAGAGCTCCCAGTTGTCACGGTACGGACTTCCGGGGCCGGGCGGAACATTGTCTGTATGTCCTCTTACATTTACCTGTAGCGTATTCGGCAGCTTTTTGATTATCATGGCGATTCTTTTTAGGAAAAGTATAGCATCCAAATTGTCAATTTTAGCTTCACCCGGTTTGAAAAGAAGTTCGGCCGGCAGCCTCAGCAGAAACCCTTTTTCGGACTCTTCAAGAACCGCGGGGGTCGCCCCTTGGCTCATCATGATTTCGTTCATCTCATCTTTCAAAGACGCCAGCTGCATCATCATTTTGCTAATCCGGTTGTCCATCTGCGGCTGAGACTGTTGCGAAGTCTGGATCTCCGTAGGAGAGGTGGCCGCCGCTCCGCCTCCCGTTCCGCTCTCCATCCTTCTCTCTTCGAGTTCGGAGCGCTCTCCCCCCTCAAGAACCGAGAGTGCCCCGGCCAGCGACCCTATAGCCTCCTCCAGCTTCTTGGCATCCATCGTAGACATAGAGAGAAGAAGCACGAAAAAGCACAAAAGCAGGCTCATCAGGTCTCCGAACGCCGCAAGCCATCCCGGCAGACACTTCGGACATTCGGGGCACTTCTGTTTAGCCATCTACGATACCCTATTCAAACTGGCTGACCCGCTCGTTTGGAGGAAGGAACGAGAGCAGTTTTGCTTCCAGCGTACGCGGATTATCGCCGGCCTGTATCGACATGATACCTTCTAGGATGATCGTGCGCACCAGATTTTCGTCGGCATCCCGAATGTTGAGGATATTGGCTATCGGCGTACCGAATATGTTTCCTATCATCGCCCCGTACATCGTGGTAAGAAGCGCGACCGCCATCGAAGGACCGATCGCGCTGGGATCCGACATGTTAAGAAGCATCGCGACCAGACCTATGAGTGTACCGATCATACCCATCGCTCCGGCCAGACCCGCCCACTGATCGAATATGGCCGCGTTCGCTTTATGGCGCTCGCTGGTCTGCTCCATCTCTATCTCCAAAAGCTCTCTTATCGTATCGGGTTCGTTACCGTCGACCGCCATCGAGAGCCCCTTTTTCAAAAACTCGTTCTCTTCGTTGTTCGCCGCGGCTTCGAGCGAGAGTATTCCGTCTCTTCTGGCCTGTGTCGAGTACTCTACAAGCTTCTTAATCAGCTCCGGAACGTTCTCCTGCGGAGGCTTGATGGCTATCATGAAGATCTTGACGAAGTTCTTCATCTGCTCCATCTTGAATGCTACGAGGAGTGCACCGATCGAACCGCCTATGACGATAAGAACGGAAGGGATATCTATATACGCGCCTATCCCGACACCCATGGCCATAGCTCCGAAGAGAAGACCGAGAATCAATACCAAACCGATGACACTACCCAGGTCCATCGAGACTCCTGATTTTTTTCCGTAAAGTTTTTACGTTTTTTAGTACATTTATATTATACGGATTCCAGGCAAAGCCCGTAATCCGGCAGGGCCTGGACGGCCCTACAACCCCCTAAAGCTTCGAAATCTCAGATTTCGAGACGACGTTTAGCGCACAAAACGTCGGGATTCACTACGGACTCGGGGCAAAGCCCGTAATCCGGCAGGGCCTGGACGGCCCTACAACCCCCTAAAGCTTCGAAATCTCAGATTTCGAGACGACGTTTAGCGCACAAAACGTCGGGATTCACTACGGA
>WGAW01000203.1 GCA_015494675.1 Hydrogenimonas sp.
CTTTCGCAACTCCATCTTCTCTTCGAAGAGTCTGTACATCAACTCTTTCTCTTCCTGGTTCATTCTCCGATATTTCACCTCTTTCGACACGATTGGCTCCTTGGAATGTTTGCCAATCTCCTAGCATTTTCTATTCCATTCGGTCAGTGCCCGGTTTTATAGAAAAGCGGAGCCTACTTTTCTCTCCGCCGCTCTCCGGCAGAGCCGCTATCTTCCAGAATAAGGGTGATTTGTGAAGCCTTCGCGGGGTCCATCTTCGCAAGTATCTGGCCTACCGTTTTGGGCTTGAGCGTCGAGAGTATCTGCGCGGCTTGGGAGGCCTCCATGTTCGATAGTATCTGCGCGGCGGCGGAGGCCTTCATCTTTGCGTATGTTTGCGAGACTTTGTCGGCTTTCGCCTCTTTTATCGCTTTGAGCAGCTCTTCATTCTTCGCGATGAGCTTTTCGATCCGCTCCCTTTGAGCCTCTATTTCGGCTCGGGTCGCATTCAGCTCTTCGCTCTTCTGTTTCAGCTTCTGCTCTCTTCTCTTCAGCATCGCCTCCGTTGCGTCTTTCAAAGCCTCGTACGCCTGCCTCTGCTCGTCTATCTGCTCGAGCTTGAACTCAAGCTCCTGCTTTCTCTCTTCGAATATCTTGCTGCACTCGAGGGGCTCGGAAGATTGGGCAATAAGCACAAAAGGGACCGTCAAAAGAAGCAGTTTTTTCAACCGAGATCCTTTTTTGCGCGGCTCAGGCGCCAAAACCGCTGTGAGGCTATCTCGTCGAGACTCTTTTGCGTTCGTCTCGCCTCTTTTTTAAAAATCTCCTCCAAAACTCTCGATTCGATACTCTTTGCCTGCTCATATGCGATATTGGCCGACTTGAGTTCCGCCTGACGCTGTTTCTTAACTTTCAACAGCCCATCGATCTGCTCCTCTACCGCCTTGATGGATATCTGCAGGCTCCTCTTCTGCGCAAGAACCGCGGCTACCTGCGTACCGTCGCCTCTTTTAGGCAGCAACGTTTCGCGCTCATCCTCTCTGAGCCTCTCCCTTCTACGCCTAAGCTCATCCAGTTTCGAGTTTACCGCCGTAAGCGCCTGCTCGGCCTGCTCCAACTCTCTTTTTCGCAGTTTCGTAAGCGCTCGGTAGTTTTTGGGCATACTCTATCTCACTATCGTGTCGCTTCTGTCCGGACTGGTCGAAATTATTCCGACCCTTACACCGCTTACCCTCTCTATCGTCTCGATATAGGCTTTGGCCGAATCGGGAAGTTCGTCGTACTCGCTTATCCCTTCGACCCTCTCCCATCCCGGAAACGTTTCGTAGACCGGCTTTACACGCTCCAGGTCATAGGGGACATAATCTATCAGCTCCCCTTCGAACTCATACCCGGTGCAGACCTTGATCGTTTCGAAACCGTCGAGGACGTCAAGCTTCATCAGCGCTATGCGATCGCATCCGTTCAGAGCGCAGGCGTACCGTATGGCCACCGCATCGAACCATCCGCATCTTCTGGGGCGTCCCGTCGTGGTTCCGAACTCGTGCCCCTGGATTCTCAGCCTCTCGCCGTCCGGGCCCGAATCTTCACTCGGGAAGGGTCCGTTGCCCACCCTCGTGCAGTAGGCCTTGGCGATTCCGGTCACCGTGCCTATCGTTTTTGGAGCGAGCCCCATTCCGGTACATGCGCCGCCGGCAACGGTGTTCGAGCTCGTAACGTAGGGGTACGTTCCGTGGTCTATGTCGAGCATCGTCCCCTGCGCACCTTCCAGGAGTATTTTCTTCCCTTCGGCCAACTCTCTCCATATCATCTGCGTCGTGTCGGTGATATAGGGCATCAGACCGTCTCTGTAACGCTTGAGATCCTCTTTCAGAGCATCCTCTTTCGGGCAGTCGACCCCCATTGCATCGAGTATCGGGCGGTTCTGGTGCAGAAACTCCGCTATCTTCTCAAAAAGTGTCTCTATATCTTTGAGTTCTCCTACCCTGTGGCCGGAGCGTGATATCTTGTCTGCATATGCGGGGCCTATTCCGCGCCCCGTGGTTCCTATCGCCTTGGCTCCGCGCATACGCTCCTTCGCCCGGTCTATCATCTGGTGGTAGGGCAGAATCAGGTGGGCTTTGTCGCTCAGCCAGAGGCGCCCTTCGAGGTTGTCGAACTGCTCCATCTCTTTCATTAGATTGGCGGGACATACCACCACCCCGTTTCCGATGATATTTACCGCTTCGGGGTTGAGTATGCCCGAGGGTATCAGGTGAAGCGCATACTTTTTACCGTCGGTAACGATAGTGTGTCCGGCGTTGTGTCCCCCGGCGAAACGTGCAACCACCTCGTACTCCTGCGCCATCATATCGACGATTTTTCCCTTTCCTTCGTCTCCCCACTGAAGTCCGACTATAAGATCCGCCTGCTTCATCCCTCTGTTCCTTTTGTCTTGAGCTCGATAAGCGCATCCGTATAGAGCGCGAATCCGGCCGCTGTGATATCGTCGTTTATAAAGTGTCCGCCGCTCGCAAGCGGGGTATTGTCCTTAAAGCATCTGAAAAAGAGGCTGTCGTAGTATCTCATCTTCGAATGGTACAGGGGCGCCATGACCAGACGGCGGTTGCCGCACGCATCCGCAAGCTCCCTCATCTTTCGAAGTTCCGGGCGCAGAAGCTCCGGCACCTCATCCATCACCGAGTCGAGCTGCTGCGGATGCTGCACCTTGGCCAGCATGCCCAACCACTCATACTCTGTTCCGAGAAGCTTCTCTATCTGCATCGAAGAGAACCACTCGAGGGGTATGCCGAACTCCAGCGAGATAAGCACCGGTATCCGGATATTCGATATCTGCAAAACCGGATCTATTCCGAAGGCGTCGAAGAGCTCCATCGTAACGTCGAGCATCTGCGCAAGCGTTCCGTCGATGCACTCCGCACCGATCTGGTTTATCTCGTTTGTAGGGTAGCGGAATACCGGCTGTATGTAAAACCACCTCTTCTGGGCCGTAGAGCGCCCAAGCCGCTTGGTTACGAGTCTGACGACGTCGATGGTACTGTCGGCTCTGAGTGTGAGCTCCCTGTTTGCAGGATCGCTCAGGCGTACAAGCTCCCTTGTATCGCGAATGCTCTGATGCTGATGATACGAAAAGAGAGGTGTCGCTATCTCTTCGAAACCCTCCTCCTCGAGTATCCCGCTCGCTATACTCTCCATCTCCCGCTTGAGCTTTGCGGTCGCGCCGAAATAGAGCCTGCTCCCGGCCGGTATCTCGTGTTCAAATATCATCATTTCTCGTTTGCGTAGTAGACTTCGTTGAAGACTTTCGATGCGAGGCCGTCGTATGCGCGGCGATCCAGCCTGTCGTAGGCCCACTCTACGGCGTTTACGACCCACGCACTCTCGTGCACCGGGATCAGCCCCATCTGGTTTATCCTAAATAGCCTCCCTTTCAGATGATCCTGCCCGCCGGCGATATTCACGCCGAATTCGGTTTTTAGAACCGACCTGACCGCATCGGCCTCTTCGTCGTAGACGGCACTCATCGAGAGGGCGGGAGTTTTCGGATACAGAACACATCCTATCGCCTCCAGGGCGGCCCTGGTCGCGAGTGCACGGGCCCTCGTTTTGCGGTAGAAACTCTCGTACCCTTCCGTCTCTATCATCTCCAGCACCTTGTTTAGCCCCATTATCAGGGTGGTCGGCGCGGTGTAGGCCGTGGTGTTCTTTCTCTGCTTCGCTATCTCGCTCGATAGGTTGAAGTAGTAGCCCTTTCCGCCGCCTATCTTTTCGACCGCCGCGTCGCTCAAGCCTATCATGGCCATGCCCGGCGGCAGCATCAGCGCCTTCTGGCTTCCGGCTATGAGTGCGTCGATATTCGAAGTATCTATCGGCTCCACCCCTACCGCGGTGATGCCGTCGGCGATCACCATGATTTCAGGGTTTATCTCCTTTATCGCGGCGGCTATCTCCTCTACCGGATGCCTGAGGCCTCCGGCACTCTCGCTCACCTGTATGCAGAACGCGTCGATATCCGGATCGTCGTCGAGCGCCGCTTTAACATCCTCCACATCCGCCGGCGTGTCCCAGCCGTACTTCAGCTCCACCGTCTCGAGGGCGAAAGCCTGAGCTATCTTTCCGAAACGCTCACCGAACTTGCCGGCGTTTACGGTAAGCACCTTCCTCGCGGCCAGATTTGTTACGCACGCCTCCATGGCACCGGTTCCGCTGGAGGCCAGAACAACGCACTCGTCCATGCCGAAAAGTCTCATCAGGCGCTCTCTGGCCTCTTTGAAAATCGCTTCGAATTCGGGGGTGCGGTGGTGGATGGTGGGCCCAGCCATCGCCATACGGACGGCTTCGGGGACGGGAGTGGGGCCGGGGGTAAAAAGCAGCATACGCCTACCTTTGAAAAAGAAATTTTGGCTGATTATATCAAATTAAAGCTATATCCGATCTGATATAAAAGGTGGCGCGGGGAGCCTAAAAAGGCATCGTCTCCTGTCCGATCTCGCGATACCGCTCCCAGTAGTAGTCCGCAAACTCTCTCGCATCGTTGCGCTTCAGGTGCCAGACGCCTTCGCTCTTGTAGAGATATTCGTCGAGAAAACCGGAAGCATCCCTTTTTGGCAGATAGAAGTCGCGCACCAGCTTTATGTAGCGCTCCCTGTAGAGCACCTTCTGCCTCTCGTAGGCGCCGAGCCCGGTATCTATGTGCAGCCTCTCGCCGTCAAACTCCACGACTCCGGACTCGAAGAGGATATCCAGATGGAGCAGCCCCTCTACATAGTAGGGCTCCACCTCGCCGGTTTTGCGCCAGCTCATCAGCCCCACAGCCCGCGCGACGGTATCGCGCAAAACCTCATCGCGCATCAGTTCCTCTTCGTCTTCGAAGAATGCCATAAGCCCGCCTACCGTTGCCTTGAACTCCTCTACATTTTTGTAGTTTCCGCCGCCGTTCATGGCGGTTTCGGTATCGTCGTCGACCCAAAGAATATGTCCGTACTCGTGGCCTATCGTCGTTATCTCGTACACTCCGTGCCAGATCTCCGGCCTTTCTAACATCGTATCGTACTGGTGCCTTACAAAGTCGTCGCCCAGAATCTCCCTCGCTATCCGCATTATCGGGCGTGACTTTTTCGACTCCAGAACGTTGTCGGCGAAGGCGAAGATCTTTTTGCCCAGCTCGCGGCTCACCTCGGTATCGTTGGGAACAACCTGCGCCGAAAAAAGGCCCTGGAACTCCGCACCGTAAAAGAGTGCCGGCACTCCTATATAGAGCTGGGTGCGCGCCACCTGTTTCGAGCAGTTTTCGTTCACTCTCCGCGCACCCCCTCCAAGCTCTTTCGCCAAAGCTGCGGCCATGGACGATATACGGCCGCTGACCGCACTCTTTTGCATCAGCGCCGGGGAGGATATGCGCACATCCCACTCCAGAGCCACCGCCTTTCGGTAGCGGTCCTCGTAATACTCCAGCGGGTGGCCTATCTGTATAGGCGCGGTTATCGCCATCCATCTGCGATCCACCTCGGCCCACTTCTTTATGAGCCCTTCGGTATCCCTGTGAGTAAAGGCGTCGATGAGGGCGTCGATGTAGGCGAGCCACTCGGCGTGCTCTCCGAACACCTCATCCTCCATCCGCTCAAGCACGCCGCGCATGTTGCGAAGCCTCTTTTCGACCTCCTGTACCTCCATTCGAAACGCTTTGGCGTACGGCACGCTCTTAAAGCCCTTCTTCGTCTTTTTGAGCACCGAATAGCAGCGATCACCCACGCACCCCTCTTCACGCATATCGAGGAGATTTTCGCTCTCCAGCATCTCGTAGATCCTCTCTTCGTCTCCATTGAAGAGTTCGAAAAGCTCACGGTTGACACCATGTATAATATGTGCGGTCCAGGCGCTCTGCCAGCCGCTCATAGCCTCGCCCACACGGTGAGCCTCTTTGAGTACCTCCCGGTAAAAGGGTGTCAAAAGAGCCTCCTCCTCTATCCAGTCGAGAAGCTCCAGGTGGCGCTTGAGGTAGAAATCGGCCACCATCTTGTAGGCCCTCTCTTTCGCCTCTATTACCTCCTCTTCGCTGCGCCCCTCCCTCTCGAGCACCTGCACAAGTGCGTCGTCCCGGAGGTTTATGAGCCTCGTAAGCGCGGCCATTCGCGTTTCGGGACTATCCGGCAGCTCCATGCGCCGCAGGAAATCCCCGACCCACTCTTCGGCACGCGCATGTCCCGATCCGAGGAGGGAGTAGTACTCTCCAAGCGCCCTCTGCCGCCTTAGGACCTCGTCGTAGACGAGTTGCAGATCCTGCATGAATATGTCGCGGTAGATATCACCCATCGATACCCCTTAGCATCTCTATTATCGGTTTTGCCAGTCGCAGTGCCCTGCTTCTGTGCGATATCTCCCGCTTTATAGAGGGGTCGAGTTCACCGAGCGTCTCTTTGAAACCCTCCGGAATGAATATAGGGTCGTACCCGAAGCCGCCCTCGCCCCTCGGTTCGTCTACGACATCCCCGTGCATCCAGCCGTGAACCACATACTCCCCCTGCGTCGACACCACGGCTACGGCCGCCGTATAGTAGGCCGGAGTCTTCGAAATCCCCCTGCTCTTGAGCTCCTCTACCAGCTTCTGCAGATTCTGCCTGTCGGTCGCGCCCTCTCCGGCGTAACGTGCACTGAATATGCCCGGCTCGTTGCCC
>WGAW01000204.1 GCA_015494675.1 Hydrogenimonas sp.
CATCCCTTTGAACTCCTGTGTTCCTCCCCCCTCCATATTCATATACTGCCCGACCCATACGTCGCTTCTTACATCTATCAGGTCGCCCTCTTCGGTGTGCAGCGGGGGCATGCACTTCGACTTTACTCCGAAATACTCATCTTTATGCCCCGTGCTGCAGCCTGCAAGCAGCAGCAGCGCCGCCAGTAGTATCGACTTCACGATCTCTCCTAATACTTTTTGAATTTTACGGCCCGCAGCAGTTTGAAACTGCTGTTTGCGGTGACGATGTAGGCCCCCGCAAGGCCGAGCATGTTTCCGGATAAAAGAGCGTTTTTCATCATGTTTGCGCGGTACTGTGCGCTCTTTTCGTTGAGTTCATCCATATCTTCGAAACGCGGTATGAAGTAGTCGCGGTGCAGAATCTTCCCGAAGCGGTCCGCTTCGGCGCCCATCGGCGACGTAGGGATGCCCATCGGCGTGATCTCGTGCGAGACATGGACATACCTGTTGTGAAACTCGTTGCTTTTTCGCACGAACTCGTTGTAGAGGTTAATATCCGAGCCGAGCGCCTCGTAAAGCTCCCTTATGTAACCGATGGCTCCCGACTCCCAGTGTCGGGCGTTCGATTTATCAAAGAGCCGTATGCTCACCCTGGAGTCGGGCGGGGGCTCTGTTAGGTCATACTCCGGCGGAGCGGAGAGCAGCACATCCTTGTCCCTGTATACGTCGCCCCTTGCGGCCTGCCACTCTCTGAGCTTCTTGTGGGCAACCTTCAGGTTCGGGCCGTATTGATCATAAAAGTCATTAAAATAATCTATATATTCTACAACCTTCTTTGAAACCTTCCACCCACGGCTATCAGGCCTCTCTCGCAGCGGCACCCCCGCCGCTACGCACTTTTCATACATCAAGTTAAGGTAGAGTTTCGAAAGTTCGTTGTTGCTGATGCCGTGCTCGAGGTTCGTGCTGTAGCCGCCGCCTATATCTGAGTGGGCGCCTGTGAGTACGAACTCTTTTACTTTCCCCTGCGTTCTGTCTACCGGATACTCCGTATCGTTGCCGGTGCCTATCAGCTGTCCGTCGAAGTTGTAGCGGTATTCGTCGTCTGCGACGAAGTGGATTATGGAGTCGGTGACCCACCCCGGGTTTATGTAGTAGGTGTAGCCGGGGTCTACATCTTTTCCGGGTGTATAAAATGAGCCCACCGTATCGAAGAGGTTGAGGGTGCGGATCTTTATGTCGTCCTTTTCATACCTCATTTCCATCTTCCAAAAGTTCCCGTCCTGTTTCAGGACGTTGACGAAGTGGCGCGCCTGGGCCGCGCCGCGGCTGAAGCCGAATATGTCGAGCTCAAGGGTTTTCGGGTAGTGTTTTTTCTTTCTAAAAAAGTTATCAATCGCCGCTTGCATATAGTAAAGCATACCCTCCAGCCTCTCGAACCCGCCCGTGCCCAGGCCTCCCCCGAAGGCCTTCTCCATGTTGAAGGGGGTCAGGTACTTCTCGGGGTGCGCCAGCATATCGGCTATCTTCGCTTCGAGCTGCGGGATTTTTTGGCGTGCGACTATTCTTCTGTGGCCCGATGCCCTGCCGCTCGCTATATATTTTCTGTACCGCTCCAGCTGGCGTTTCATTTCGGATATGTCGCTTTTTAGTTTCGCTTCGGCCCTCTCTACTATAGCTTCGCTCCTTGAGCCGACACCCCTTATATACGCGGACATCAGGTATGGATAACCGAGTCTGTCGTTATCGTCCAGAGCCTCCCTGGTCACTATAACCCTGTCGGTTTTCGGGTCTATGTGGTTGTCGTAGAGATCGTAGAGTTTTTTGACGTTGGTGTAGTAGGCTTCGGTATGGTCATCGTTGCCCGTTCCGTCGAAAAAGAGACCCAGTCTCAGAGTTCCGCAGCGGTTGTTCTCTGCCGTGTCGTTCGCGGTTCTGCCCGGCATCAGTCTCCTCCTTCAAGCTTTTTGAGCAGGCACGGTATACATATATCGTCCCCGTTTTCGGCCCGGAGCTTCAGAGACTTCACCGCATCTGCCGCTCCGCTGCTTATCGCCACATTGCCCATGATGGTCACATTGCCCTTCAGGGTTATTCCTCCTCCGTCTACAATGACGGCCCCTCCGGCACCCTTTGCCGTGAAGATTTCACCCGCATCTACCCGGTATACGGTTGTCGTCTCCCGTATCCCCCCGCCGGCCTTCAAGCTGACCTCCCCACCCACAGTGTGGCTGTAGTCTCCGCCCGTTTTAAGGGTATAGTGCGCTTCGGTCTTCTCTTCTCTTTGGTTTCCGGTATAAAGAAGCAGGTCTCTGTCTATCTTTATGGCTCTGCTTCTTTGAACATGGAGGGTGTGGTCTC
>WGAW01000205.1 GCA_015494675.1 Hydrogenimonas sp.
CTTATCCATTCAGCAATAATCTGAACGCATCTTTCACGGAATCGGCTTCGCCTTTCGCAAAGAGCCAGAGAGCGGCGTTTAGTGCGGCTACCCTGACAAGACCCTCGGAGGGGTTCTTCAGCATCCTCAGACCCTCCTCTTTATCTATGGGTTCGAAAGATTTTCTATACTCCACACCCAGAGCCGCCGAGTCTATCGTGAACTCTTCGGTTTCACCGTTTTCATGCAGCCATACGCGGCACTTTCCGAAAATTTCGGGTGTCCCTTCGTTGCCTTTGACTATGAGAAGGCGCCTGTAGCGCTTGCCGAAGATCTCGACATACTTTTTGACGTATGGTTTGTGAAAGACGCCTATTAAAGCGGTATCGCACCCCGCGATTCCCGGAAGCCTCTCTATCGTGTTTAGCCCTGTTCTTATCCCGAGTCTGGTACGTATGGGTGTGAGATTCGCAAGTTTGGGGTTGTAGCGGCTTCTGTCGAAGTATCGGAGGTTTTCGGGTAGATTTACGGCTTCGGCCACATCTTTTACCGTAGCTCCCCCTTTTGCCGGCTGGAGGGCGCCGCCGCAGACGACCACTTCGACTCCAAAGGGCTTCACCATCTTCGCGGCTATCGGAAATATGTAGGGGTTGTCGACCTTGCCGTCGAAAGGGTAGCCGAGCTCTATGCCGTTTTTTACGGGGTGGGCAACGCTCGTTTCGTCTATCGCTTCAAGGGCGGCTCTGAACTCCTCCACGCTTTCGGGTTTAAGTCTCCACCCGAGCAGAAAGGCGGCGGTCTGCTCCGGCGAGGCTTCGCCGTTTAGCATCTGCCGCATCGCATCGAGCATCTCTTCGTAGGTGAGGTCCCGGTTGTGTTTCGCTCCGGTACCTACGCACTTTATGTATTTTATGAAAGACCGGCTCATCGGGCTCGCTTTTTTCAGGGGTTTGGCCCGGGCCCGCAGGCGGGGCCCGTTTCGATTTTGTAGATTATACTCTATCGAGCGTTAATTTCACGTCGAAGCTCTTCGAGCCTCTCTATTCGCTGCTCAGTGGTGGGGTGGGTTCTAAAGAGGTTGGCGAAGCTGAAATCTTTGCCCGTGAACGGGTTTACGATGAACATATGCGCAGTTTCTGGCGTAGCCTCCGGCAGCATGCCGCGGCGGTTGTAGTTCTCCAGCTTCATAAGCGCGCTCGCCAGCCATTCGGGGTGGCCCGTAAGGCGCGCCGCGCCCGCATCCGCTTCGAACTCCCGGCTGCGGCTTACCGCCATCTGGATGATTCCGGCTGCAAGCGGCAGAATGATCGACATTATGAGCATCAGAATCGGGTTTGGGGAGTTTTCGCTCCTTCCTCCGCCGAACATTGCGCCGAACTGCATTATGTTGGCTATCCAAGCTATCGCACCGGCAATGGTGGCGGCAATGGTTCCTATCAGAATGTCGTAGTGGCGCACGTGGCTCAGCTCATGCGCAAGTACGGCCTCCACCTCCTCTTCGTTCAGAAGCTCCAGCAGCCCTTCGGTAACGGCAACCGCCGCGTGGCTCGGATTTCTTCCCGTCGCGAAGGCGTTGGGAACCTGTTCCGGGATTATGTAGACCTTCGGCATCGGAATGCCGGCTTTGTCGGCAAGGCGCCTCACCATGGCCAAAAGCCCCGGAGCGCTCCGTTCGTCCACTTCGACGGCGTGGTAGTGCCTTAGCACCAGTTTGTCGGAGTAGAAGTATGAGAAAAAGTTCATGACTCCGGCGATTGCCAGGGCTATCAGCATACCGGACTGTCCGCCGAATATACCTCCGACCCAGACCATCAGAAGCGTCATGAGTGTAAGTAGTATAACCGTTTTTACTGCTTCCATAATCTCTATCCTCTCTTTAAATCTTTAGTCTATACGACTAAAGTATACTAACAAATAAAACTAAAGTCAAGGGGATGGAGCGGCTATTAAATCTGAAGTATAAGGGTTTGTCAAGTAGAAGGAGAGGGGGCTTTGAAAACTAGCCGGTTATGACGGCCCTCTGAAAGACAACCCCGTCTATTCCCGCTTTCGCAGCCTCCTCCATCTCGCTCTCTTTGTCGATCGGAAGGAGTATTTTGGCATCGAAAAGGTAGGTTTCGGCAATCTTTTGAATCTTGCTTGCAAGCTCCATCGGCGCCACTATGTAGTGCGCATGCAGGGCGTTCGCTTTGAGTGCGTCGTTTACGCTCTCGGCCATTACCGCGTAGCCGATGCCGTTTTCGAAGCAGTGTCTGGCGATCTCTTTCGAGCTGCTGAAAGGGCCGAGCCAGAGAGTGCTTCCGGGCGGCGTCTTTTTTATCTCCTCTACGCTTTCGACGTAATAGAGCGGCCTGTAGGGAATATCTTCGTGGCCTATTATGATCATCACTTCACCCCCGCACAGCTTTTGGAGCAGTAGTACTTTCCGCCTACTATGATAGCCTCTTTCGAGCTCACGAACGTTCCGCACTTTTCACACTCTACCATTATATCTTCATCCGGGCCGGGTTTTCTCGCCTCCGCCTCTGCACGCTCTTTGCGCTTTTTTTCGACGGCGGGTTTCTTTATGAGAAAGAAGTAGACCGCGGCTATGACGGCTACTGTCAAAACTATTTTAAGCATTTTGAAGCTTCCTTTATCCATAGATAGTTGCGCTTTTTGCGCGTTATGATCTCTATGCCGCAGTGTTGTAGCCCCGAAACCTCTTCATGAACCTGCTCACCCTTGTAGAGAGTAGCTGCGTCGACTCGTCTATGAACGGGCGGCACCAGTCTATAAGGGCGGGAGTGCCGGTTACGGCGCGGGAGGTTATGAGCGAAAAGGCCCGTGCTTCGAGCTCCTCTATCCGTTTCGCTTCGACGGTGACATTCCCAAGCTCCAGGTCTCTTGCGACAAAACGCAAAAATGCCGCCCTCTTTTTAAGCGGTTCGCAGAGCGTGCACTCCGTTTTGGGTAGAAGTATGGCCAGGACCATTCCCGGGAATCCGGCGCCGGTGCCGATGTCGAGCATCGAGTCGACAGGCGGCAGGAAGCTCAGCGGCCACGCGGAGTCTACGATCTGCTCCTCTATGGCCTCTCGTGTTCTTGCGCCGGTGAGGTTGTGCACCCTGTTCCATGCCTCCAGATGCTTCGAGAAAACATCGAGCTTTTCAAGGCCGTTTGGATCTGCGGCGGCCTTTGAAAGTTTTAAGATATCTCTCAAATTTTCACTTTTCACGATCTTCACCTAAAGAAGGTGTCCCATTCTCTTCTTTTTGGTTTGAAGGTAGGCTTCGTTGTGGGGATTAGACTCCACGATTATGGGGAGCCTTTCGACTATCTCGACCCCTTCGAGGCTCTCGATCTTTTTCGGGTTGTTCGTTAGCAGACGGATCCTCTTTATTCCGAAGTGAGTCAGGACTCTTTCGACCATCTCGTAGGTGCGCTCGTCGGCGCTGAAGCCTAGCTGGTGGTTCGCGGCTACGGTGTCGAGCCCCTTCTCCTGCAGCGCATATGCGTTGACTTTATTCAAAAGCCCGATGTTTCGCCCCTCCTGGCGCAGGTAGATAACCATGCCGCCCTGACTCTGGATCATGTGCAGGGCGAACTCGAGCTGCTCCCCGCAGTCGCACTTTCTGCTTCCGAACGCATCCCCGGTGAGGCACTCCGAATGGACCCGCACTATCGGCGTTTCGGGAAGCGGATCGGTGAAGATCGCCAGATGCTCCTTGAAGCAGCCGCTCTCCGTCCTCTCTTTAAATGCCTGTATCTTGAAGTTTCCAAACTTCGTCGGGAGGTTGGCCACATCGGAGATTTCAACATTCATTCTATACTTTTCCTCAACTTTTGGTAAAATACTGGCTTTCCGTTAAATAGATCAATTTGATTGCGATTATATCATACTGTAAAGGCTGGCCATGTTCACACGATTTAGGCGAAAAAGACTCCATCCGGTACTTAGAGATCTCGTCAGAGAGACGGTTGTTACCCCCGATGACTTTATCTATCCGCTATTCATCAGGAGCGGCGAAGGGGTAAAAAACGAAGTGTCCTCGATGCCGGGCGTCTTTCAGATGAGTATCGACGAAGTCCTTAAGGAGTGTGAAAGCCTGAAGTCTCTGGGCCTAAAATCGATCATACTCTTCGGAATCCCGGACGTCAAAGACTCCGTAGGAAGCGACGCTATGTGCGAGCACGGCATTATCGCCACCGCGCTGCGTGCGATAAAGGAGGCGCATCCGGATATGCTCGTCGTTACCGATCTCTGCTTCTGTGAATATACCGACCACGGCCACTGCGGAGTGCTAAACCCGAAGCTGCAGACGGTCGATAACGATATCACCCTTCAAAATCTTGCGAAGCAGGCGATAGTGCACGCCAAGGCCGGTGCCGACATGATAGCTCCGAGCGGCATGATGGACGGCATGATAACGGCGATCAGGGAGGGGCTCGATTCGGCCGGCTTCAGCCATATTCCGATCATGAGCTACTCGACCAAGTTCGCCAGCTCATATTACGGACCGTTTCGAGACGTAGCCGAGTCGTCCCCGAGTTTCGGCGACAGAAGAAGCTACCAGATGGATCCGGCAAACCGGCGTGAAGCGGTGCTCGAGAGCCTTGCCGACGAAGAGGAGGGGGCCGATATACTCATGGTGAAGCCGGCACTTGCCTATATGGACATTATAAGAGACATAAGAGAGTCGAGCAACCTGCCTCTGGCCGTCTACAACGTCAGCGGTGAGTACAGCATGCTGAAAATGGCCGCAAAAGCCGGCGTTATAGACTACGAAAAGGTGATGATGGAGACGCTGCTCGGCTTCAAGCGCGCAGGTGCCGATATCATCATCACATACCACGCGAAAGAGGCGGCCGGGCTTCTTTAGCGGCACTAAAAGAGCGGAAGGGGAAGCCCCCGCAGATACCGCAGGCTGTGACCCTTGACAGCCGTAAA
>WGAW01000206.1 GCA_015494675.1 Hydrogenimonas sp.
CGATGCAGATAAAAGGGATGGAGTACAGCATAGACGACCTTCTGACGCTCCAGTACGGCAAAGAGGCGAAAAAGCTCTATGACGGCACATACATAAACCTCTATCTCTCACCCAAAGATTACCACCGCTACCATATGCCCTACAAGCTGCGTATAGCCTCCATTCTGCATCGGCCGGGCAAGCTCTACCCGGTCAACTTTCCGTCGCTCAGGCGCCGAAAGGAGCTGTTCGTAGAGAACGAGAGGGTCATTCTGGAGTGTTTTACCGAAAACGGCGGCCGGATGTTCATAGTTTTGGTCGGAGCTTTGAATGTAGGAAAGATGACGATAGCTTTCGACCACCGCATAAAGACAAACGCAGACAGATACGAGCCCACCTTCTACAGCTACGACAAAAAGCCGATGTGGCTCTACAAGGGCGATCTGCTCGGGATGTTCATGATGGGCTCTACGGTGCTGCTCTTTGCCGAGCCTGGGCTCATGGATGTGAGGACAAACGACCGGACACACGTGCGCTTCGGGCAGAAGGTTGCACATATAAACGAGTAGAGAGGAGACAGAGATGGGAAAAAGACTTTTTGCGGCCGCCGCCGCACTTTTCGGGGTGCTCTTTTTCTCCTCCTGCCACGGTACGGAGCCTGCGATAGAGGGAGCGGATCACGGCCTCATTATGAAAGAGACGGAGGTTGACGGCCGGTTGAGAAGGTATGCCCTCTACATTCCTCAAGGTCTCGGCGCCCGGCCGGCGCCTGTGGTCTTCTCTCTGCACGGCGGCGGGATATATATAGCAGATATGACAGGCCAAAGCGGTCACAAGAGCCCGCACAAGCTCTGGATGGAGATAGCCGAACGCGAAAAGATCATAGCGGTCTACCCAGAAGGGCTAAACGGCGCTTACTCAAAACCCACATGGAACGACTGCAGAGGTGATGCCACGGTCAACTCCGGGGCGGACGATCTGAAGTTTTTGACAAATCTTGTCGACGAGATTGCGCAAAAATATCCGGTAGACAGAAAAAGGGTCTACGCTTCAGGCATCTCCAACGGCGGCTTCATGGCGCTGAGGCTCGGTGTGGAGGCTCCCGAAAAGTTTGCGGCGGTAGCGGCGATAGCCGCCGCCATGCCGGCGGTCTCCGAGTGTCGGCCGCCACAGGTGCCGATCTCTGTTCTCTTTATGAACGGGACGACCGACAAATTTATGCCCTATGGCGGCGGAATGATCTCGAATCCTCCCAAACCGGACCACGGAACCGTACTCTCCACGGAAGAGTCCGTTCAGATTTTCACTACACTCGACGCTACTGCCGCTCAGCCGCAGACCTATCTCTTTGCCGACCTCGATCCCGACGATGGAGGAAGGGTAACGCGCTACAGGTATGCAGGAGGCAAAGAGGAGACCGAAGTCGTTTTATACAAAGTAGAGGGGGGAGGCCACTCGGCCCCGAGTATAAAAGAGCGATACTCGGCTATTTACGAGTACTATTTCGGCAAGCAGAACCACGACATAGAGGCTGTCGAAGAGATATGGTCTTTTTTTAAAAGGCATAGCCGCTAAAGCGGTGCGGAAGCTTTAGCGCTTCTGTTTGAGGTGTGTCTCCACATACCTTGCGACACCCATCAGCGTCTCGTCGTCATACTTCACACCCCAGCCGGGCATGTCATCTTTTTGCGAGCCCCAGTGTTTACCGCCGTATTTCGCGAAGAGAAATATCTGTTTCTCGGTAAGCAGTATTTTGGTCAAATTGTACGGAAAAATCGACTTTTCCGGGTTGTAGGTGGCGACGCCGTTGCCTTTTCCCTCTTTGCCGTGGCAGTAGGCGCAGTTTCTGAAGAAGATCTTTTTTCCTCTTTTAAGAGCCTTTGCACTCAGCTTTGAAGAGTCGTAGCTCAGCTCTTCTACTTTTTTGTGACTCTCTTTTGCGAATCTGTTGTATACATAATGCGCTACGGCTTTTAGGGTGTCGTCATCGTACACACTCTCCCAAGCCGGCATTCCTGTAGTCACGGCACCCCAATGGTTTGCACCCTTTTTCGCAATCAGAAAAATCTGCTTTTCGTCGAGTATGGAGCGGGTAAGGTTTCTCGGCTGCACATTGAACCCTCCCTGTTTTAATCCGGTTCCGTCCTTACCGTGACAACCTGCGCATGTCTGGTCGAAAATATCTTTGCCTCTCTTCATCATATCACTATTCGTGCTATCTGCTGCAGCTATAGAGAGAAGCAGGGATGCGGCGGTTAAAACTCTTATCATGCTATCTTTCCTTTCAGGTTTTGAATTTGTTCAGTTTTTCGTTCAGCTCGTTTACGACATTTAGCATCTTGTCCGAAACATCGCTTATCTCGTGCAGCAGATCCTGCGATTTTTTCGACTCTTCGGAGAGAATCTCGATCTGTTCTATCACGTTTCCGGTCTGTTTGGCGACCTCTATGGAGTCGTCGACGGTCTTTTCAATGAACTGCGTGGTTTCGTTCATTATGGTAGACATACTCTGCATACTCTGCTGAACTTCGTCGGATACTTCTGCCAGACTCTGCGTCTTCGCTACGTTCCCGTTTATCTCTCCGCTTGCGTCGGCCACCGCCTGTACGATCGTGTTGACCGTCGTATTTATCTCCAGAATGCTCTTTTGTGTCCGCTCCGCAAGCTTTCGGACTTCGTCGGCGACTACCGCGAAGCCGCGACCGTGTTCGCCGGCTCGTGCGGCCTCTATGGCTGCGTTTAGCGCCAGGAGGTTGGTCTGGTCCGCGATATCTTCGATCACCTGAAGAACAGATTTTACATCCTGGACGCTCGAAAGCAGTGTATTGAGCCGTTCCGCAAGCTCCGCCTCTCTATGGGCGTTTTGCTGGATCTCTTCGACCATCCCGGTTATCTGTCTGTGAACATCCTGCAGTGTTCTGTTTACCTTCTGCACATCTTTTCTGGTGTCGTTGGCATCTTCAACATTGCTCTCGAGGCTCTTCTTTACATCTGAACTTGTTTCCGTGATATTCGAAAGCATATCCGCCTCGCGGCCCATAATCTCTTCAAAGCGGCGTTTCACTTCGTTTAGGTGTTCGGAGATAGCCATATTTTCCGAGCCGGACTCTTTCGCTTCGGATATCACTTCGTGAACAAGTCTGAGGAAGCGGTTTATGTAGTGGCTCGCTACACCTATCTCGTCATTTGTGTCTATCTTAAGCTCTCTTGTAAGGTCCCCGTCACCGCTGCTTAGCTCTTTGGTGGTGACGGTAAGCTGTCTTATGGGCTTCAGAATCGATCTTGCAAGAAACGGCATTACGATCAAAACGAGAGCGATAATGGCTATCAGCAGTGTGATAACCTGCATCTTCATGGTGCTGCGAACCTCTTTGGCCTCTTCGTTCAGCCTCTTCGACAACTCCTGAGTCAGCGAGGTTATCTGCCCGAGTTCCGTAAATATGTTGTTTCTCTCTCCGTGGAGCTCTCTTAGATGGGCTATATAGCTTTTGAACCCTTCGTCGTACCGGGTAAGCTGCGAGAAGATCTCCGATACGAGCTGCTTGTTTTGCGGCTCTTTTCTGACCTTCCTTTTCAGGTAGAGTGTATAGTTCAGCAACTCTTCGAGTTCCGAAAAGACCCTCTTTTCACCTTCGTCGGTAAGCAGAAAGTTGTCATCCATCTCTTTTATCCGCAGCTCTTTGAGCATATCTCTGAGGTTGTTTGCGGCGGAAGAGATAACGACACTGTTGCGAATCTGTTTGATCGGGGCGTTGTTTTGAACGAGCTCTACGGTAGCCGTGTCTATTCTTTGGGTTAGCTCCTGAATCTTTTTGCTAACTATCGAAGAGAAGTTTTCAAGATCGACCCTCGATTTTTTTGTACTTTCGAGTGTCTTTTTGAATAGCTGCAGATCCTCTTTCAGTTTTTTTGCCAGAATACCGATTTTTTTGGCTTTTGTGACGATCTCATCGCTGCTACCGATCTTCTCGAGCTCTCCACTAGCCCTCTGCATGGTTTCGGCACTTTTGATAGCTGTCGCGGTTTTAGTCGAATCCTCCTCCCATAGCAGTTTGTTGAGACTCTCCATATTGTTGTTTAGTGTGGTGTTTATCTGAGTGGCCAGTGAAGCCTGCCTGTCGATCTCCTCTATTATCGAGTTTTTGTACTGGAAGACGGCGTAAAAAGTGAGCATCAGCAGTATTATGAAGATCGCAAGCGTATATATTTTGGTTTTTATAGTGATGTTTTTAAGCATTCTCTCTCTGTCCTCTCTTCTTTTGATAAGAGTATCTCTGCCGCCGAGGCTTCGGGCCGGATTTCAAAAAAGCTGTAATCCGGGTCAACCTTTTTGAAATCGGCCCCGTATGCACCGGATGGCATACAGGGTTCGATCCTCACTTTTCCACTTCGATCGTGAGGTGCATATTTGGATGAATAGCGCACTCAACCTCGACCTTGCCGGGCTTTTTCATCGTGACGGCCACATCCTGACCCGGTTTTTGCATACCGATGTCGAATTCGTCCGCTTCGCTGTCGCTGAAGGCGTTGTGAGCGAATCCGTCGTCGTTTTTGAAAATTATCCTGTCGCCTACTTTTACCTTCAGGTGATTGGGGTGGAAAGCTTTGTTCTTCTGTACGACGACCCAGTCTTTAGCGTATATCGATGTGCTTATCGCCGCCGCCGCGACAAATAACGTAACTATCTTTTTCATACTCTGTTCTCCTTCTTTTTACTGCGGGAATTTCGATGGAGCCGTAATGTTCATAGGCTCGCCTTCGAGGGTTTTGAGAAAATCGACAATAAGTCTGATTTCATCCGGTGTCAAACCTCTGTCTACGATAAGCGGAGAGAGATTCTTGCTGTTTGGGAAACGCCCGCCGTTACCGCATACCGCCGTGGCCTCTTCGAGAGTTTTGATCGAGCCGTCGTGAAAATATGGAGCAGTAAGGGTTACGTCGCGAAGGGTCGGCGTCTTGAACGCATGGAACCATGCGGCACGCTTTTTCAGTTTGTAGCGCCCTATGTCGCTGTCGCCGAGACCGAGGTTGTGGAAACTGCCGTCCGTGAAGTTGAACCCGTCGTGGCAGTTGTTGCATTTGCCTTTGCCTGTGAAGAGGGCGAAACCTTTTTTGGCATTCTCGCTGATCGCGTTTTCATCCCCTTTGGCGTATCTGTCGAACGGTGACTCCGTAGAGACTACGGTTCTTTCGAAAGTGGCGATCGCTTTGGCTATGGTATCTTTCGTGATCCCTTCTCCCGGATACGCCTTTTCAAAGAGTTCTCTGTACCCTTTTATACCCTTCAGTCTCTCTACGAGTTTATCCAGATCCATATCCATCTCAACGTCGGCCTGGATCGGTCCGAGTGCCTGCTCTTCGAGAGACTTTGCTCGTCCGTCCCAGAACTGATGGCGCTGGTATGCGGTATTTATTATGGTGGGTGAGTTTCTCGGCCCCTGCCGGCCCTCTATACCTATCGCTTTGGGCAAACCGTCGCTCCACCCCAGGTCCGGGTTGTGGCATGTAGCGCAAGATACGGTGTTGTCTCGCGAAAGTCTTGTATCGAAGTAGAGGAATTTGCCCAGCTCTATCCTCTCGGGCGTTATCCGGTTGTTCTTCGGTGC
>WGAW01000207.1 GCA_015494675.1 Hydrogenimonas sp.
CGGCATCGGCCGCTTTTGAAAAGAGTAAAAAAGTTCCCCTTTCACAGCGGATAGCGTGGCTCAGGGATGTAGCCCGTAGATTGAAAGAGCAAAAAGAGCTTTTTGCACGGACCATTACGGACGAGATAGGAAAACCGCTTATGTTCAGCCGTATAGAGGTGGAGCGCTGTATAGAGACGGTGGAGCTAACGGCCGATGCGCTTACGCATCTGAGGGGCGAGACGATACCTACAGACGCCACTTCGAGCGGTAAGGTGTCGACCGCCTTCTGGCGCCGCGTGCCCGCCGGAGTTGTCGTTGCCATAACCCCATTCAACTTTCCGCTCAATCTCACAGCCCATAAACTGGCACCGGCACTCGGTGCCGGATGCAGCGCGGTTTTGAAGCCCACACCCGAAGCGCCGGCTACGGCCTACCTCTTCGCGAAACTCTTCATAGAGAGCGAATATGCCGTTGAGGATGCGTTGAGTGTCGTATACGGCGACGCCGAAGTAGGAGGCGCGCTCGTCTCCAGTCCGATTCCGAGGGTCATAAGTTTTACCGGAAGCGTTCCGGTAGGTAACATAATCACAAAGAGTGCCGGTATAAAAAAGGTGAGTCTCGAGCTTGGCGGAAACGCGGCCACATTCGTTCAAAGCAGCGCCGATATAGTGCACGCCGCGGCACGGTGCGCATTCGGGGCGTTCGTCAATTCGGGGCAGGTCTGCATCTCTTTGCAGCGCATCTATGTCGACTCGCCGATATACGACGAGTTTGCCGAAGCGATCGCTGAAGAGACCAAAAAGCTGAAGGTGGGCAGCCCGTACGAAGATGATACCTTCATGGGACCTCTTATAGACGAGGAGGCGAACGAGCGCGCCTTCAGGTGGATAGAGAGCGCAAAGAGCGAAGGTGCGCGTGTAGTCGCCGGAGGCGAGAAGATAGACGGCATATTCGCCCCGACGGTAATGGCGGATGTGAGGGACGATATGGAGATAGTCTGTGAAGAGGTCTTCGCCCCGATCGTTAGCCTTGTGAAGGTAGACGGCTTCGACGAGGCCGTAAGAAAGATGAACGACTCCCCTTACGGCCTGCAGTTTTCGATCTTTACCAACGATCTGCAGATGACGAGAAGGGCGCTCGATGAGTTCGAGTGCGGCGGGATAGTGGTAAACGATGTTCCGACCGTGCGCTTCGACATCCAGCCCTACGGAGGAATGAAACTGAGCGGTGTAGGGCGTGAAGGGCCGCAGTTCGCCCTCGAAGAGTTCACCGAAATTCAGTCGGTGGTGATCTTTTAGATGGCCAAACGTGCTGCGCTGAGCGCCTGTCTTGCAGGTAGAAACTGCCGCTACAACGGTGAGTTGAAAGCCGATCCGAAGGTTGTCGAAAAGCTTGAAAAGAGCGGCTACGAGATCGTTCTCTTCTGCCCCGAAGAGAGCTGCTTCGGAACGCCCAGAGAGGCGATGGACCTTGTGGTTACCGATGAGGGCGTAAAGGCGCTGACCAAATTTTCAAAAGAGGATAGAAGCGCCCCGATAGCGGAGTATGCCGCAAAATTTTTCGATGAAAACCCGGATATAGAACTCTTTGTAGGAAAGGCACGCAGTCCGAGCTGCGGAGTGTGTACGGCTCTGCTCTATGATGAGGCGGGGAATCTCATAAGCGAAAAAGAGGCCGGAATCATGGCGGCCGAGGCAAAAGCCAGAAATATTGAAGCCGTTGACGACGAAGATCTTTAGAGTAACTATTTAGTCAAATGGCCGCGGGATCCTCTTTTTGATCGTCTCCTTATCTTCGTACATTCTTTTGTCCGCCTCTTTCAGCGCTTCGTTGAAATGCTCCCCCTCTTTGCAGTCGTAGGTTCCGTAAGAGAAACTTACGATGAATGTGCGGTCGTTGTACTTCAGCTTTTTGCCTATTATAGATTCACGACACTCGTTCATCCGTTCGGCCTCGTCCGCGGAGTCGAAGAGGATCAGAAATTCGTCTCCTCCATACCGGACAACCGGCGCTCCGAGCGATTTGAGGTGGGAACTTATATATTTGAGCACTTTGTCTCCCGCGATGTGACCTAGATTGTCGTTTATCTCCTTGAAGTAGTTCAGATCTACGATCGCGAGGGTATAGGCTCTTTTGAAGTTCCCGTCACCGTCGAGGCAGTTGGCATTTAGCCACTCCCTGTTCCATGTTTGGGTGAGCGAGTCTCTAAAGACGCTCTCTTTGAGCTTTTCGATCTCCCGGCGCAGCGCTTCCGTTTCGGATATGCTCTCTTTCAGAAGGGCCTCGTCTCTCTCTTTCATCGCATGCAGCGCCTTTTTGGAGGCGCCGTCGAGGGTCTCGATATGCCTGCTGCTCTTCGAGTTGAGGTCTATGAGTTTCGCCACCTTCTCTTCAATCAGTTCGAGTGTGGCCTCTTTTAGCGTCTCTTCGTCTACTCCGTACTTCTTCGCTATATCGTAAAATATGGCCGAGTATATCGGCGGAGTCACTATCTCGAGCTCCTCTATCGCCGCCTTGCTCTCCAGTGATGCCGCTTTAAGGATATTTTCATCCATCTACATTCCGTTTTCATTGTTTATGATATTCTTAATCTATATATCGAGTCTATATGTTTTATGTTTACCGATAGCTTAAATTTCGAAAAGCCGAAGTATCAGGAGGTGTGAAAGGTTACATTTCGCTCTCGTCGGGATTGGAGGGGGATTGTATATCGCTCTCTTTTTCAGAGACGAATCCCTTCATCCATTCACGATTCTCCTCGACCATATTCTCATGCCGGCTTCGAAGCTCTTTTAGAAGATTTTCGAGCTCTTCATACGTGAAATATTCGAGGTAGGCAGGGTCTATCTCTATCTCGTTGCCGTCGAAACCCAGCAGCTCTTCTATCTTTTGCAGCAGTTCAATCTTTTCCATAGATGATATACTATCGAAAAAAATTTGAGTAGGAGGAAACAGTATGGTTGACGTGGGTCAAAAAGCGCCGGAGTTCTGTCTGCCGAACTCGGACAATGTAGAAATTTGCCTGAGAGATCTGAAAGGTAAGTGGGTGGTTCTTTACTTCTACCCCAAAGATCTTACTCCGGGCTGTACGACGGAGGCGTGTGAATTTTCGGAGGCCCTACCCGATTTCGAAGGGATGGACGCGGTTATTCTGGGCGTAAGCCCCGATCCTGCGGAGAAGCACCGTAAGTTCATAGAGAAAAAAGATCTCAAAATCACGCTTCTTAGCGATGAAGAGAAGGAGGTTCTGAAAGCCTACGGAGCATGGGGGCCGAAAAAGCTCTACGGCAGAGAGTACGAAGGGGTCATACGCTCCACATTTATCATAGATCCCGAGGGCAATATAGCCGCAGTCTGGCCGAAAGTGAGAGTCAAAGGTCACGTAGAAGCCGTCAAACAGAAGTTGGAAGAGCTGAAAAACAAAAAGTGACGTTTAGAGGTTTCGGATGTCGTTAAGCAAAAAGCGAAACGACATCCGAAAAACCCAAAACCCAAAACCCAAAACCCAAAACCCAAAACCCAAAACCCAAAACGAACAACGAACAACGACCCCCCCCATTTAAACAAAGCTGAAATTCAGCTCATCTTTAGTAAAATTGCACTCCCTTTCTCTATATAGAGGGAAACCTCACATGTGTCAATCCTTGACAGGTTGCGCCAAATCGGCGTTGATGGGCACAGAGGATCAAACCTGGGCATATGCCACAGTAAAAAATTTTTCTCAAGGAGAACCCATGGTCACCATGAAAGACCTTCTCGAGTGCGGTATGCACTTTGGACACCAGACACGTCGTTGGAACCCGAAGATGAAGAAGTTCATTTTCGGAGTAAGAAAAAATATTCACATTATCGATCTGCAGAAGACGCTTCGATACTTCCGCTACACCTACAATGTCGTGCGCGACGCCGCGGCCGAAGGCAAGACCGTAATGTTCGTAGGAACCAAGAAACAGGCAAGAAACGCGATAGTCGAGCACGCCCAGCGCTGCGGTATGCCCTATGTTCAGACGCGCTGGCTCGGCGGTATGCTTACAAACTACCAGACAATCCGCAAATCTATCCGAAAACTCGAGGTGATCGAAGAGATGCAGGAGACCGGCAAGATGGACCTCCTGACCAAAAAAGAGGCCCTTATGCTCATGCGCAAAAAGGAGAAACTCGAAAACTACCTCGGCGGTATTCGCAATATGAAAAACCTACCCGACTACCTATTTGTCATCGACGCCGTCAAGGAGCGCATCGCTATCAAAGAGGCGAGACGTCTCGGTATCCCGGTCATAGCACCGCTCGACACCAACTGCGATCCGGACCTGATCGACTACCCGATCCCGGGCAACGACGACGCTATCCGCTCCATCCAGCTCTTCTGCCGTGAAATGGCTGACGCTATCATCGAAGGGCGTGAGCTTGCCGCGCAGGAGGCCGAAGAGGAGGAGCCGGTAACCGAAGAGGAGATGAGCGAGGTAACCGAAGAGGCAGTAGCCGAGGGTGAAGCCGAAGCGGAAGAAGAGCCTGCCGAAGCGGCAGCAGAGACAAAAGGAGAGTAACCTATGGCAGTAACGGCAGCAATGGTAAAAGAGCTGCGCCAGATGACCGGCGCCGGAATGATGGATTGTAAAAAAGCGCTTACCGAAACAGGCGGCGATATGGATAAGGCCGTAGAGTGGCTGAGAAAGAAGGGGCTCTCGAGTGCCGCCAAAAAGGCGGGCAGAGTGGCGAGCGAGGGAGCTATAAGCATAGAGATTTCGGACGATCACCGAAAAGGTACGATCGCCGAGATCAACAGCGAAACAGACTTTGTCGCGCAAAACGACAACTTCAAGTCGCTTGTGAAAAAGGCGACACGCCACGTCCACTGCTCTACGGCCACGACCGTGGAAGATCTGCTCCAGACCGAAATAGACGGCACCACTTTCGAAGAGTACCTGAAGGGTGAAATAGCCAAGATCGGCGAAAATATAGTCATGCGCCGCTTCGTTACCGTAGACGCGGGCGAGAACGGTACCGTCGAAGGGTACATCCACGGAAACGGAAAGGTCGGTGTTCTTGTCGCCGCCAAGTGCGACAGTGACAAGACTTGCGAAGCGATCAGGCCTACGCTTAAAAACATAGCTATGCATATAGCCGCCATGAACCCCGCGTTCCTCGACGAAGAGGCGGTACCCGCCGAGGTGCTCGCAAAAGAGGAGGAGATAGCCAAAGAGCAGCTCAAGAAAGAGGGCAAGCCCGAGGCTATCTGGGACAAAATCATCCCCGGCAAGATCAAGCGATACCTCAAAGACAATACGCTTGTAAACCAGCCCTTCGTCATGGACGACAAGAAGAGTGTCGGACAGGTGCTCGAAGAGGCTGCCAAAGCCGCCGGCGGCAGTGCGAAAATCGTAGAGTTCATCCGCTTCGAACTCGGCGAAGGAATCGAGAAGAAAGAGGAAGATTTCGCCGCGGAAGTAGCGGCCCAGATGGGCAGCTGACACTTCATGCCTGTTATCGACCGCCCGGAACCTCCTGCAGAGGGGGGTTCCCTGCTGCTCAGGGCGGAAAACCTCTCGCACGCATTCGACTATCCGCTTTTTCAAAATATATCTCTGCAGATGAAAGAGGGTGAGAAGGTCGCCGTCATAGGCGTAAGCGGTAGCGGTAAATCCACACTTCTGCACATACTTGCGACACTTCTCGAGCCCCAAAGCGGCAACGTCAATCTCCTGGGATCCGACATATACTCGCTAAACGATAAACAGAGACTCGCCATAAGACGCTACGAAATAGGGATCATTTTCCAGTTTCACTACCTCTTCAAGGGTATGAGCGGGGCCGAGAACATAGAGATCGCAACGCTGCTTAGCGAAACGGAGCCCGACGACTCCCTGCTGCTTCGGCTCGGCATAAAAGATCTGATGCAAAAGCGTGTGACGGAACTCTCCGGGGGGCAGCAGCAGAGGGTCTCGATAGCCAGGGTGCTTTCCAAAAATCCGAGGATCATCTTTGCCGACGAACCGACCGGAAACCTCGACGACGAAACGGCACATATAGCTATGGATGCGGTGTTCGAACATGTCGAAAATGTACGCGGAGCACTCTTTCTCGTCACTCACGACGAGAGGATAGCCAAAAGTTGCGACCGAATCTTTCGGCTTGAGCATGCGAGGCTGGAGCCTGTCGGGTGAGCTGGTACAGCCTGCTGCAGCCCGACCACATATACACCTTCCTTCTCCTTTTCGTCCGGCTTTCGACACTTTTCGTCTTTCTCCCGTTTTATAGCCATATGTCCATTTCGCCGCAGATAAAGGCCGCTTTCGCCTTCTATCTGACTCTCGTTCTATATCCGGCGGTGCCGGTCGCTCCGGAGCCGGAAGAGTACGCTACGCTCTTTGCGGCTATACTTTCGGAAGTGCTGATGGGGCTTATCGCGGGGGTTATACTAAATATAGTCTTCGGTATTCTTTCGTATGCCGGGGAACAGATAGCCTTCGTGATGGGCTTCTCTCTTGCAAGCGTCATCGATCCGCAGAGTCAGATACAGTCGCCTCTCGTGAGCCAGTTTCTGCTTCTGCTGGCGATGGTGATACTTCTGGCCTTCAACGGTCACCATATCATTCTGATCTGGATGGTTGATGCCGTCAAGGCCGCTCCGCTCGGGGGCTTCGTACTTAGCCATGAGATATTCGATTACGTGATCGATGCTATGGCACACCTTTTTGTTACGGGATTTACGCTCGCTTTTCCGATAATCGCCCTCTCACTTCTTTCCGACATCATATTCGGCATGCTGATGAAGACGATGCCGCAGTTCAACCTCCTTGTCGTAGGTTTCCCGATAAAGATCGCACTTTCGATGGCTGTCTGGATCGCCGTTTTGGGCTCTATGATGCTGATCTTCAAAAACGAGTTTCTTGCGGCGATGAGAGTACTGATGCAGTGGCTTCAGTAGGGGAGCGCTTTCGAGAGCATTCTTTCAAATGCGCGTTCTATTTTCGCCGCTTTAGCGTAGTCGCGGACAGATACGACGATCTCGCGGTTTATGCCGAATGCCGAGTATGTCCAGTTCGCGGAGCCTAAAATGAGATAGCTGTTGTCTATGACCATCAGCTTCATATGCATCAGCCCTTTTCTGTCGCCCTTTCTGCTCTTTTTGCCTTCTAGCAGGTATGTATCTATGTTTCTGAACTTGGATAGATAGCCTATCTGGCTTCTTCTATTTCCAAGATTGGCTTCGCGGTCGAATATGATTCTCACTTTAACGCCGCGGCGCGCCGCGTTGGCCAGCCTTTTGGCGATGGCTTTATGGGTGAAGCTGTAGATGGCGGCATCGATTCCGTGTTTTGCCGTATCTATGCGGTGCAGCATCTCTTTAAGCGCAGGTTTGGCCTCTTCGGGCAGTGTGTAGATTTTGAGTTTCGTATCGGCGCCGATAAGCGAGACGGCAAGCAGGAAAAGCAGAACCAAAGCTCTATGCGGACGCATAAAACTCCCCTAAAGCAAAAATAAATGATCTTGATTATACAATAAAATATTCAGCCGGTCGGCTCAGGATACCGGCCGCGACATCCACAACATAAAAAGGCTCAAGTATGCGCATGCTCCTGATAAACCAGAATCCTGTAGTTTCGAAGCTATCCGGATTGAGTGCCCAGAAGTCCGGATTTGAGGTTGTCGAGACACCGTTTCTAGAAGAGATGGAAGAGGGGCCTTACGAGGTTGTTTTTATCGACGATGCGAAGCTGGAAGAGGTCGATATCGATGATCTCAAGAGCAGAAGCGGAGCGAAGAGGGTAGCTCTTATATATTCAGATGAAGAGAGCAGGCCGGAAGGGTTCGACTACTACCTGAAAAAGCCGTTTCTTCCAACCGAAATGGTCGATCTGCTTTCGGAGATAAAGGACGATATGCTGCTTCCTGAAATCGAGGAGGAGGGACCGGAAGAGGTGCTGTCGTCGGAGGAGGCCGCGGAGTCTTCGGAGGAGGAGCGGCCGGCGGAGCTTTCCGAAGAGGAGCAGGTAAAGGAGGAGACGCCGGAGCCGTCGGCGGATGAAGAGGCGCTCGAGAGGGCGGAAGGCGAAGAGCTTTTGAGCGAAGCGGGCGAAGAGGATTTCGATGCGTTGCTCGAACAGCTCGAAGAGTCGGAAGCCGAGGGTGCGGAAGAGGAGCAAAAGGCTCCGGAAGAGGAGGTGCCCGAAGCCGTTGAGCCTGCAGAGAGCGAAGCTGCAAAAGAGCGGCTGTCTGAGACGGTCGAAGAGATCGACTTCGAGAGCTTGATCGAAGATATCGAAGAGCCGCAGCCTCGGGAGACCCCTGCGGATTCTGCGGAAGAGGAGGATATAGAATCTCTTCTGGAAGGGATAGAGATTCCGGAGACGGAGGATCTCGAGGCCCTATCCGAAGAGACGGAGATGGCGGAGCTCGAAGAGTTGGAAGGGCTCGAGGAACTGGAAGGGCTCGAAGCGTTGGAGGAGCTCGAGGAAGCGGAAGGCGGGGTTCTCGACGAGGAGCAGGTAAATGCGGTAAAAGAGCTGCTCGAGGAGACTGCAGAGGCCGAGGAAGAGGAGAGAGAAACGGCAACCGAAACGGAAGAGGAGAGCGAAGCGGGTGAAGAGCTCTTGGCAGAAGAGGTCGAAGAGGAGGAGACTCCTGCTGCCGGGATCGTAGATGTCGAAGGGGAAGAGGCGGTTTCGCAGGGCGAAATAGAGGAGCCGGCTTCATTGAGCGAGGAGGAGCCTCCGGAGGAGGCGTTTTTGCAAGAAGAGATAGATACGCGGGAGCCTGCCGTATTGAGCGAAGAGAGGGACGAACTGGATCTTATAAGCGAAGAGGAGCTTGCGGCGGTGCTGGGAGAAGGAGTCTGCGCCGCCGAAGAGAAGAGAGTGACATCCAAGGGTGAAGCCTCCTCTGCGGAGGGGGGAGAGCTCCTGGCCAGGCTTGCCGGAATCGACCCCGAGTCTTTGAGAAAACTGCTCGCCGGAGCGGAGGTGACTATAAAGATCACCTTCCCGAAAGAGGTATAGAAGGTGCGCGAGTTTGGAGCCATACTTATCGTCTCCGGCCCGAGCGGTGCGGGGAAGAGTTCGCTGATCAGGGCGGCGAAAGAGCAGATCGGCGACTTCTACTTCTCCATATCTACCACAACCCGAAAGCCGAGAGAGGGTGAAAGGGACGGCGTAGACTACTTCTTTACCGATCAGGAGAGTTTCGAAGCCGATATAAAGGCCGGTGAGTTTCTGGAGTATGCGCAGGTGCACGGAAACTACTACGGAACCTCGCTGAAACCGGTGCGCAAGGCCCTGGAGGAGGGCAAGCTTGTCATCTTCGATATCGACGTGCAGGGTCATGCGATCGCGAGGGAGAGGATGGGCGATCTCATAACGTCGGTATTTGTGACCACCCCCACGCTTGCGGAGCTCGAACATAGACTAAGAAGCAGGGGCACCGACGGAGACGATATAATAAAAAAGCGCATACAAAACGCCCTCGTGGAGATCGAGTATATCAGCGCATACGACTTTCTGATCGTCAACGACGACTTCGAAAGAGCTCTCGATTCGTTCATAGCGGTGGCGAAAGCGGCCAGACTCAAAAAGGGGCGAAAGCAGGCCCTCGATTTCATAAACCACTGGCGCGGATCGTAAACCGGCCGCCCTTGCGAGTATAGGATACTCATAAGGCATGCAACAGCCAACGAGGGATATAATATCAAAAATTTGTAAGGAGACAGCATGGGAATGCCATCAATGCCGGAACTACTCATTATTCTGGCGATAGTCGTATTGCTTTTCGGGGCGAAAAAGATACCGGAGCTCGCAAAAGGTATGGGAAGCGGGATCCGTAACTTCAAAAAAGCGATGAAAGAGGATGAAGAGGAGGAGAAGATCGCTTCCGCCGAGACGAAGAGCGAGAAGAGGGTAGAGCAGAAGGGCGAAAAAGCCGAGGGCGCCAAGTCTGAAGAGAAAAAAGAGGCATAAGGTTTCTTTTGAGACATAGAGTTTATTCGATTCTTCAAAAACACATAGAGCATCCGGTCGTTCTTGAAAAGCCGAAAGACAGAAGTTTCGGGCACTATGCGACTCCGATAGCCTTCTCTTTGGCTAAAGCGCTTCGCCGCAACCCTATGCAGATTGCCGAAGAGATAGCGCAGAAGCTCCGTGAAGAGGAGATGTTCGAAAAGGCGGATGCCCTCAAGGGGTATGTAAATATAAAACTGAGCCGTAGCTTTCTGAACGACTATGCGGTATGGGCCCTTAAAAACGAAGATGAGTTCGCAAAGGGCGATTTCAGCGAGAGCATACTGCTTGAGTTTGTGAGCGCCAACCCCACGGGCCCTCTCCATATAGGTCATGCGCGAGGCGCCGTATGGGGAGATGTCCTGGCACGCATAGGCAGGCGCCTCGGGTACAGGATCGAGCGCGAGTACTACGTAAACGATGCGGGCAACCAGATCTACCTGCTGGGGCTGTCGGTATACCTTGCGGCCAGGGAGTCGGTGCTCAAACTTGAAGTCGAGTGGCCCGAGGAGTACTACAGGGGCGAATATATCGCCGATCTTGCCGTAAAAGCGGTAGAGGCTCTCGGAGCGGAGAAGTTCATGGACGAAGCTTCTATTCCCGAGATATCCGAGTGGGCCAAAGATAGAATGCTCGAACTGATAAACGAGAATCTGCATGAGGTCGGCATATATTTCGACCACTACGTGAGCGAAAAGGCGCTTTATGAAAAGTGGGACGAAGTGTTCACCCGTCTTGCCGAGGCCGGGGCCGTTTACGAAAAAGAGGGGAAGTGGTGGCTCAGATCGACCGAACACGGCGACGAGAAGGACAGAGTGGTGGTTCGTGAAGACGGACGCCCCACATACCTGGCCGGCGATATCGTCTACCACTACCTCAAGTTCGAGCGCGGATACGACCGCTACATAAACATATGGGGCGCGGACCACCACGGCTATATCGCCCGCGTAAAGGCTGCGATCGCCTTTTTCGGCCACGATCCGCAGAAACTGGAGATAATACTCTCCCAGATGGTCTCCCTGCTCAAAGGGGGGGAGCCCTACAAGATGTCGAAGCGTGCCGGAAACTTCATATTGATGCACGACATAGTCGAAGAGATAGGTGCCGATGCCCTCAGATTCATATTTTTGACAAAAAAGAGCGATACCCATCTCGAGTTCGATGTGGAAGATCTGAAAAGAGAGGACAACTCCAACCCTGTCTACTACATAAACTATGCCCACGCACGTGTATTTTCCCTCTTCGAAAAGGCCGGAAAGAGTCAGGAGTCGGTGTTTGACGCCTCCATGGAGGCTCTCGGTGAAGATGCCTACGATATGCTCTTTACCGCACTGCTGCTTCCGGAGGTGCTGGAGGATGCTTTCGAGAGCAGGCAGTTGCAGAAGGTGACGGAATATCTGAAACACTTGGCGGGGATGTACCACAAGTTCTACTACGACAACAGGGTTATCGGCACTCCTGACGAGGAAGCTCTGCTGAAGCTTTCGGCGATGGTCGCGCTTTCGCTGAGGGTGGGGCTTAAGATGCTTGGAATCGAAGCCGCAAAGAGAATGTAGGGTTTCCGCCCTCCGGCTTCGAGTGTCGAAACGGAGTGCGATTTTGTAAAGGGTGTGCCTCTATTCACGATTGGAACACGGTTTGCTTATATCATGTGCAAGAGTTCCGGGCAATAGCTTGCAGACTGTTCCGGTCAGCCCGGAACTCAATGATCGCTTTTACCGTTTAGTGTGCAGACTCTCTTTTATCAAGCGACTCCAGAAACTCTTCGAGGTTGTATTTTGCGCGGTATGAGGGCACCATCAGGTGAATCATAATATCGCCGAGGTCCACTATGGTCCACTGCTCACCCTCCTCGACCGCCGCGAACTTCTCTCCGGCCGGCTTCAGCAGCTCTTTTAGGTAGCCAAGCAGAGCCAGAGTATGTTTGTCTCCGAGTGTCGTCGCGATTATGACGTATCTTGTCAGATACTCTTTGTCGCTGAGGTCGAATACCTGTATATCTTCCGCTTTTTTCTGATCGAGAATCTCTATGATTCTGTCGATTCTCTGTTGTGTTTCCGGATTCAATTACTCTCCTCTATTTTCTCTGTTTCGTTGTAGTATCGGACAACTTCGTCCCTTATGGCTTCAGGGATCCACCCCGGGTCGATCTTTTCACGAAGCGCGGTGGAGCTTATGGGCATATCTATATCGAGACGTATGAACCTCTTCGGCACGGGAGTATCCGAGCGTGTCGCGACCACCCATTCGACCATTCTGTCCAGTTCGCCGAAGCGGTGCCATCTATGCAGCGATTCGAGGTTGTCCGCACCGATTATGAGGTAAATTGTATCAAAAAACCGTTTGAAATGTGTTACGGTATCGTAAGTGTAGGATTTTCCGCCCCTTTTGATCTCGTAATCACTCACCTCGATCCTGGGGTCGAAAGCGGTGATCTTTTTCAACCACTTCAGACGAAGCTCCGCAGGGGCCGAATGGCCCTTTTTGAACGGGCTTATATAGGCCGGAACGACGACCAGCTTCTCTATGTCAAGTGTTTCCAGCGCTTTTTTCATTATCGCCACGTGCCCCAGGTGAGGCGGGTCGAAGCTGCCGCCGAATATTGCGATTTTTCTCTTTTTCATTTAATAATTATTATACACTTAATTCGATAAAATCAAGCCGATATTTTTCACAAGGGAAAGAAGTTGGCCTTGAAGATTGCAATCAACGGATACGGACGCATAGGGCGAAGTGTGGCCCGTATCGTCTCAAAGCGCGAAGATGTCGAGTTAGTTGCGATCAACGATCTCGCCGATCTTGAAACTGTCGAGTATCTTACGAGGTACGATTCGGTTCACGGTCCGCTCGACGAGGAGGTTGGATCGGAAGACGGCAGGCTCCTGATCGGCTCCGGGCGCATAGAGGTTTTTAGGGAGCCCGACCCGACCAGGCTCCGCTTCGCCGATGTCGGGGCCGATCTTGTTCTGGAGTGCAGCGGACGCTTTCTGCGCAGCGATATAGTCGAAACCCATATAAGGCACGGAGTGAAAAAGGTGATCATCTCCGCCCCGGCCGAAGATGATACCCCCACCTATGTTTTCGGTGTAAACGCGCACGAATATAGAGGTGAGCCCATAGTATCGAACGCCAGCTGCACGACAAACTGCCTGGGGCCCATAGCGCGCGTCATAGAGGAGGTCTACGGCATAGAGTCGGGGCTGATGACGACGATCCACGCATATACCGGCGGGCAGAGTCTTATCGACGGCGCGGCTTCGAAAGATATGCGCCGGTGCCGTGCCGCCGCCGTCAACATCGTCCCTACCACGACCCACGCCGCCGAGGCGATCTACAAGGTGCTTCCGTCTCTAAAAGGGAGGCTTCACGGCAGGAGCGTGCGCGTTCCGACCCCCGATGTTTCGCTTATGGACCTGAACCTGGTGCTGAAAAAGCACACGAATGCCGAGGAGGTTAATTTTCTCTTTATGGAGCGTGCCAAAGGAGATCTGAGGGGGATTTTGGGCATAGACGCAAACTTCGGTGTCAGCCAGGATTTCTGCGGCGACACCAGAAGCTGTATAGTAGCCGAAGATCTGACGCAGGTGATAGGCGGAAAGATGCTCAAAGTGATGGCGTGGTACGATAACGAATGGGGCTACGCCAACAGACTCGTGGAGATGGCTCTACACATTATGAGATGACAAAATTGAAGGAAGGAAACGTATGAAACTTTTGACGATAAAAGATCTCGAACTGGCCGGGAAAAAGGTCTTTATTAGATGCGACTTCAACGTACCGCTGGACGAATTCGGCAACATAACGGACGACAGGCGCATACGTGCCGCCCTGCAGACCATACGGTACTGCCTCGACCACGAGTGCGCGATAATATTGGCGAGCCATATGGGGCGCCCGAAAGGGGAGTTTAACGAGAAGTACTCTCTGAAGCCGGTTGCCAAGAGGCTGCAGTCGCTTCTTCATCAGGATGTGACCCTGGCGAAGGATGTGGTGGGTCCCGATGCGACCGCCAGAGCCAAAGAGCTCGGCAGCGGGGAGATTCTGCTTCTCGAGAATGTGAGGTTCGAGCCCGGAGAGACGAAAAACGATCCGGCCCTTGCCAAAAAGATGGCGTCGATGGCCGAGTTCTACATAAACGACGCATTCGGTGTGAGCCACCGTGCGCACGCCTCGGTAGAGGCGATAACCCACTACTTCGACAACCGCCACAAAGGGGCCGGGTTCCTGCTTCAGAAGGAGATAAAGTATTTCCACCGTCTGCTGAAGCGTCCTACACGCCCTTTTATGGCTATTGTGGGTGGGAGCAAGGTTTCCGGCAAGCTGGAGGCGCTGATAAATCTGCTGCCGAAAGTCGACAAGATGGTTATAGGCGGCGCCATGGCTTTTACGTTTTGGAAAGCCCGAGGATATGAGGTAGGCAAATCGCTTGTAGAAGACGATCTGCTGGACGATGCGCGCCACATAATGGATGAAGCCAAAAGACTCGGGGTCAAATTCTACCTTCCGGTCGATTTCGTGGTGGCACCGGAGTTCAGGGAGGATGCGCAGGTGAAGTATGTGACCTTCCAGGAGATTCCCTCCGACTGGATAGGACTCGATATAGGCCTTGCATCCACCCGTCTCTTCAGGGAGGCGCTCAGCGATGTGCAGACCATACTCTGGAACGGGCCGATGGGTGTTTATGAGATGGACAAGTTCGCGAGGGGGAGCTTCAAGCTGGCCAACTATGTCGCCGAGTCGTATGCGACCAAGATCATAGGCGGAGGCGACACGGCCGATCTTATCCAGCGTGTAGGTGTGGATGACGAGATGACATTCATATCGACCGGGGGTGGGGCGAGCCTCGAGCTTCTTGAGGGCAAGACGCTTCCGGGAATAGCCGCTCTTCAGGTGGATGGAGAAGAGGATGAGTAGCAAAATAGTCGCCGCCAACTTCAAGACCAATCATACGCGCCGCTCTACCGCGGAGTATGTGGCGTCCCTCGACGGGTTCATGGCCGAGAATGGTATCGGCATACCCGTATATATCTTTCCTCCGGCCACCGCTCTCGACAGTTTTAAAACCGATAGCTCCATACGCATCGGGGCTCAGAACGCCTATCCGACGGTAAAAGGCTCTTTTACCGGAGAGATAGGGCTACAGCAGCTCGGAGAGTTCGGTATAGACACTGTGCTCATAGGCCATAGCGAACGGCGACATATACTCGGGGAGAGCCAGGAGTTCATCGCGAAGAAGTTCGCATGGTTCAAAGAGCAGGGTTTTACCATATTCTACTGTATAGGTGAACCGCTGGAAGTACGTGAGGCCGGAGACGAAGCGGTACGACGCTATCTTGTGGAGCAGTGCGAGGGAATAGACACCTCTTACGAAAATCTGATTATGGCGTACGAACCGGTCTGGGCGATCGGTACCGGAAAGACGGCGACACCGGAGCTCATAGAGAAGACGCACTCCATAGTGAAGGCTTTTGGCGAACG
>WGAW01000208.1 GCA_015494675.1 Hydrogenimonas sp.
AGTTTAATATCGACACTTTTGCGCTCTTCGGTAACTTCGTTGCTCAAAATCCTGATAGCATCTTCCAGCATTCTGAGGTAGAGCGCATAGCCGATCTGCTTTATGTGTCCGCTCTGGCTCTCTCCTATCAGGTTGCCGCCGCCCCTTATCTCGAGGTCGTGATAGGCGAGCACCGCGCCGCTGCCGAGGAACGAGTTGGATTCGAGCGCAATCAGGCGTCTTTTCGCCTGCTCGGTGAGCGCATCCCGGTTCTCTACGAGGAAGTAGCAGTAGCCCTCGACCCTGCCGCGCCCCACCCTGCCGCGCAGCTGGTGCAGGTCGGCCATTCCGAAACGGTCCGCCCCGTCTACGATCATCGTATTGACACGCGGCATATGGATACCAGATTCGATGATGGAGGTACTAAGAAGCAGATCGTACTCACCCGCTTCGAAACGGAGCATCTCCTTTTCGGTCTGCGCCGCCGTAATCTTGGAGTGGAGAATGAGTATCCGCAGATCGGGCAGAATATCGAGGAGTTCATCCCTCTTGCTCTCGATTCCGGCTATGGAGTTGTAGACATAAAAGAGCTGTCCGCCGCGGCGCAGCTCCCGCATGACTGCCTCTTTGACCACGGTTTCGTCGAAGCTCTTGACGAATGTCCTTACACCCTTGCGCTCCATCGGCGGGGTGCGAAGTTCGCTGTAGCCCTTGATCTTGCTGAGGGCCATATTTAGGCTTCTGGGTATCGGTGTGGCGCTCATGCTCAGCAGATGTACATTCGCGCTCATCAGTTTCAGCGCCTCTTTTTGCTTGACACCGAACTTGTGCTCTTCGTCTATTATGACAAGACCCAGCTTTTTGAATTTCGCTCCAAGCAGCGCATGGGTTCCGATGAGAAGATCGAGCTCACCCTTCTCGGCACTCTCCAGAATCTGCCGCTTCTCTTTGGCGCTCGTGAAGCGGTCGAGTTTGGCGATACGCACTCCGAACGGCTCCAGCCTTGCGCCGACACTTTTGAAATGCTGGGCGCTAAGAAGCGTAGTGGGCACCACAAAGGCGCACTGGTAGCCCGACTTTACGACCGCCAGTATCGCGTTCATAGCCACTTCCGTCTTGCCGAAGCCTACATCCCCGCTAAGTAGCCGGTCCATCACGCGGCCGCTCGAAAGGTCTGCAAATATCTCTTCCACGGCCCTATCTTGGTCGGGCGTATATTCGAAACCGGCAGCCTGCCTGAACTCTATCAGCTCCGGGATCTGCGTATCTATCACGGCACCCTTTATAAGCATCCGCTTTGCCGACATGTTGACGATCTCCGAGGCGATCGCAAACAGACGCTCTTTGACTTTGGCTTTCAGCCTGCCGAAGCTTCCCTTCCCGAGCCTGTCGAGCACCGGCAAAGAGCCCCCTTCGGCTATATAGCGGTCGATCATGTCTAGGTTTTCGACCGGCAGCAGCAGGGTATCGTCGTTCTGGTAGGCTATATGTACGAAATCGCGCACGGCTCCCAATACCTGGTGGGGTTCGATCCCTTTGAAGATGCCGACACCGTAGTTTTCGTGCACTACGTAGTCGCCCGGCTTCAGGTCGTCGAGCAGAATCGTCGGGCGTTTGACGGAGCGCTTTCTAAACGGCTTGTTCAAAGATACGACGATACTTTTGGGAGTCAGCAGATTGACGACACCTTCGTCTTTGACAATCTTCGCTTTCGCGATCTCTTTGATCGGGCTTCGCCTCACAAGCGCTTCGCTCGCCGCCACGATTACAAGCTCCCGGTCGGGGTAGTTCTCCGTAAGCAGGTCGACGTTTATCGGCTCTATGGTTTTCGACAGGCCGCTTTGGGGAACGACCGGCAGGTCGAAACGCTCTTTCGCAAGCGCGTTTTCGGAGTGTTCGTAGGCGAAAGATACCTCATCCGAGAGCTCTTTGAGCATGACTGCATCAGCGCCGTTCATCAGGTCGAGGGCCAGATCGTCCAGATACCACAGCCCCAAAGAGGCGGCATCTTTGACAAAGACGTCGCTCTCGCTTAGCTCTATGCGGCGCAGGAGAGAGTCGAAATCATCTTTTTCCAGCGAAAAGAGAGCCGGAGCGATATCGATCTGCTCGACCTCATCCTCCCTGTTCGATTTCTGGCTCTCCACCTCGAACGTTCTTATGCTCTCTATCTCCGTATCGAAGAGGCTGATGCGCCACGGCTTTTCGTCTGCGGGAGAGAAGATATCTACGATATCTCCGCGAATCGAAACCTCACCCTTCTCCTCGACCACATCCACGAAACTGTAGCCCCACGAATAGAGAAGCTCTTTGAGCTCCCGAAGGTCTATCTCGTCGCCGAACGAGAGGCTTCTGGTTTTCATCAGTTCCGGTTTCGGAAGCGGGTAGAGCAGCGTATGGAAAGGAGCTATGAGCATAGATTTTCGGCCGGAGTCGTAATACTTTTTAAGAGCGGAGTTGAGTGCGAAAAGCTCTTCGCGCCAGCTGCGCAGGTCTTCGCCGAAAGCGGCCCTGAAATCGGGCAGGTTTATGCTCTCTATGCCGTTGAGTTTTGCTACAGTAGCGGCGGTATGCGCCTCTTTGTCGTTTTCACAAACAATAATCTGCGGCCTCGAACCGCCGTTTAGATAGTCGTAAAGAGAGGCTTCAAACCCCATCTGCACCTTCCTTCGTTATTCGTATCGCCTCTATATCGCCGCGGCAGTCGGCACCCTCGTAGAGTTCGAGCTCGATCGCCCATATCTCCCCATGGACCGTACCGCTTATGTAGATATCTCTGGCCTCGACTTTTCCGTGCACGACTCCCGAAGCCGTTACGATGATGTAGTTTTTGGCGACGACATCCCCTTCGACCTCTCCGTCGATGTGGACCCCTCCGCTGCTGAAGATGGAGCCTTCGACTCTTGTGCCCGGGGCGATGACGGCGGTATCGCCTGTGCCGCCATGTGACTTATTAGTGCGATGAAAGATTCCCATGGTACCTTTTTTACCTTTTTGAATATCGAGCTGTAGCTCTCTTTTTTCCATTTCAGAAACGGATACGGATTGAGAGGGCGCGTAAGAAAGCGAATCTCGTAATGAAGATGCGGAGCCGTACTCATTCCGCTGTTTCCGCTGATGCCCACCAGATCTCCTTTGATCAGAGTATCGCCTGTACGCACGCTCACCTTTTTCAGATGGCCGTAGTATGTCTTGAAACCGAAACCGTGGTCTACAATGACAAGGTTTCCGTATCCGCTCCGTTTGTGATAACCCGCATACTCGACGACTCCGTCCGCAGTGGTCCAGACCGGTTTTCTGTTCTTGGCCCTCAAATCTATACCGGCATGAAACTCCCTGCCCCCTTTGATAGGGTGCTTTCTCCATCCGAAAGCACTCGTTACGCCGCGCATCGGAAGAGGAGCCCCGCTGGGTACTATCGAAAACATAAGGGCAAGCTGGGCAGCCGAGAGAGTGACGTTTTCCAGCCTCGTCGAAGTAGAAAAATCTTTTCCCGGCTTTTCGCCGACAAAAATCTCAAGGTCGCTCAGGCGGTCACCCAGCCTCTCCAGATCCTCCTGACGCTTTTCGATCCTCTCGTTCAGCACCGTGATATTGCGCTCAAGAACCTTCTGCCTGAGCCTCGCCTCTTTGTAAGCATCTTCGAGCCACATCATATAAAAATATGCCATCATTCCGCCTGCGAGCAGGATAAAAAGCACTCCCAGCAGCAGCCATTTGAATATCTGGCCCAGTGTGAACTGCCTGAAGTTGTTCGTATCGGTAATCGTGATGAGAATTTTATGTTTCATATACGCCTCAGGAAGGCTTCCGCGACATAAAACGATCCGAATATCAGATAGTTCCGACTCTTGTCGATCTTTCTGAACTCTCGAACCTCTATACCGGCTTTTTCGGCAGCCTCGACTATCTTTGCGGGCTCCATGGCCCTGGCGCCCTCTATCTCTATCAGCTCCAGTGCCGATATATGTGGAGCGAATATATTCAAAATCTCCTCCACATCTTTATCCGCCAAAGCGTTATATACCAAAACGGGCTTAAGCGAGTCAAGTGCGTTCGCGACCGCTTCGGCCGCCATCGCGTTGTGGCCCACATCCAGAATTACATTTTCGGCGATCTTTTCAAATCGTCCCGGTAGCGAAACCTCTTCAAGTACCGACAGGTCGCAGGGCTCTTCGAGAATCACCGATGCGGCGGCAAATGCGGTAGCCGCGTTTTGCACCAGAAACCGGGGCCATCCCCTCACTCCGCAGATAGACTCTATGCTCTCTTTGTCGCTCTTTTCAAGCAGCTCTTCGGCAAAGAGGAGTTCGCATCCTTTTTCGGCCGCAATCTTTCGTGCCAGATCTTCGACCTCGCCGCGGGGCTGCTTCGCGACAACGGCCCGCTTCGCTATGCTTCGCAGTTTCGTAGAGGCGATCTGCTCTATCGTATCGCCCAGAAAAGCCTGGTGGTCTAACCCGATAGGTGTGACTACGCTGAGCTCTCTTTCGACTACGGAGGTGGCATCGAACTCACCGCCCAGACCGGCCTCGAAAACTACGATATCCAGACCCTCGAATGCAACAAGTGCAAGGAGAGTCGTATACTCGAAATAGCTGAGCGACTCGGCTGTACTCTTTGGAAGCCGACCGATCAGCTTTTCGTGCGCTGCCTGCAGAGCTTCGTCGGAAATGTCGCTTCCGTCGACCCATATCCGCTCGTTGAAGCGCAGAATATGCGGGGAGCTGTAGTGCCCCACCCTCATGTTGCGGCTGCGAAGCAACTCTGCCAGTATTCGGCCTGTGCTCCCCTTTCCGTTTGTCCCTATAACATGGATAACACGGCCCGGAT
>WGAW01000209.1 GCA_015494675.1 Hydrogenimonas sp.
GACCGCATCCATCCCCTCCATCAGGTCGAGAGCCAGATCGTCCAGATACCACAGCCCCAAAGAGGCGGCATCTTTGACAAAGACGTCGCTCTCACTTTGCTCTATGCGGCGCAGGAGAGAGTTGAAATCATCTTTTTCCAGCGAAAAGAGAGCCGGAGCGATATCGATCCGCTCGACCTCGTCATCCCTGCTCGATTTCTGCGTCTCCACCTCGAAAGCTCTTATGCTCTCTATCTCCGTATCGAAGAGGCTGATGCGCCACGGCTTTTCGTCTGCGGGAGAGAAGATATCTACGATATCTCCGCGAATCGAAACCTCACCCTTCTCCTCGACTACATCCACGAAGCTGTAGCCCCACGAATAGAGAAGCTCTTTGAGCTCCCGAAGCTCTATCTCATCGCCGAACGAGAGGCTTCTGGTTTTCATCAGTTCCGGTTTCGGAAGCGGATAGAGCAGCGTATGGAAAGGGGCTATGAGCATAGATTTTCGGCCGGAGTCGTAGTACTTTTTCAGAGCCGAATTTAGTGCGAAAAGCTCTTCGCGCCAGCTGCGCAGGTCTTCGCCGAAAGCGGCCCTGAAATCTGGCAGGGTTATACTCTCTATGCCGTTGAGTTTCGCGATAGTTGCGGCTGTATGCGCCTCTTTGTCGTTTTCGCAAACGATGATTTGAGGCCTCGAACCGCCGTTTAGATAGTCGTAAAGAGAGGCTTCAAACCCCATCTGCACCTTCCTTCGTTATTCTTATCGCCTCTATATCGCCGCGACAGTCGGCACCCTCGTAGAGTTCGAGCTCGATCGCCCAAATCTCCCCATGGACCGTACCGCTTATGTATACATCCCTGGCCTCGACTTTTCCGTGCACAACCCCCGAAGCCGTTACGATGATGTAGTTTTCGGCGATGACATCCCCTTCGACCTCTCCGTCGATGTGGACCCCTCCGCTGCTGAAGATGGAGCCTTCGACTCTCGTGCCGGGCGCGATGACGGCGGTATCGCCTGTGCCGCAATGTGACTTATCAGTGCGATGAAAGATTCCCATGGTACCTTTTTTACCTTTTTGAATATCGAGCTGTAGCTCTCTTTTTTCCATTTCAGGAACGGATACGGGTTGAGCGGGCGAGTAAGAAAGCGGATCTCGTAGTGCAGATGCGGAGCCGTACTCATTCCGCTGTTTCCGCTTATGCCCACCAGATCCCCTTTGATCAGCGTATCACCCGTACGCACGCTCACCTTTTTCAGATGGCCGTAGTATGTCTTGAAACCGAAACCGTGGTCTACTATGACGAGATTGCCGTATCCACTACGCTTGTGATATCCGGCATACTCCACGACCCCGTCGGCGGTGGTCCAGACCGGTTTTCTGTTCTTGGCCCGCAAATCTATGCCGGCATGAAACTCCCTGCCCCCTTTTATCGGGTGTTTTCTCCATCCGTATGCGCTCGTTACGCCGTGCATCGGAAGAGGAGCCCCGCTGGGTACTATCGAAAAGAGAAGGGCGATCTGGGCAGCCGAGAGGGTGACGTTTGCCAGCCTCGTCGAAGTCGAAAAGTCTTTCCCCGGCTTTTCACCTACAAAAACCTCGAGGTCGCTCAACCGGTCGCCCAGCCTCTCCAGCTCTTCCTGACGCTTTTCGATTCTCTCGTTAAGTACCGTTATGTTCCGCTCGAGGACCCTCTGCCGCAATTTCGCCTCTTCGTAGGCATCTTCGAGCCACATCATGTAAAAGTAGGCGGCTACTGCACCCGCGACCAGGGCAAAGAGCACTCCAAAGATAAGCCGTTTGACTATCTGGCCCAGCGTAAACTGCCTAAAGCCCTTAGTGTCGGTAACTGTGATCAGAATTTTATGCTTCATTGCGCTTCAAAAAAGCCTCCGCGACACAAAACGATCCGAATACCAGATAGTTTCGACTCTTGTCGACTTTTCTGAACTCTCGAACCTCTATACCGGCTTTTTCGGCGGCCTCGACTATCTTCGCGGGCTTCATCGCCCTATCGTCCTCTATCTCTATCAGCTCCAGTGCAGATATATGCGGAGCGAATATATTCAAAATCTCCTCCACATCTTTATCCGCCAAAGCGTTATATACCAAAACGGGCTTAAGCGAGTCAAGTGCGTTCGCGACCGCTTCGGCCGCCATCGCGTTGTGGCCTACATCCAGAATTACGTTTTCGGCGATCTTTTCAAATCGTCCCGGTACCGAAACCTCTTCAAGTACCGACAGGTCACAGGGCTTTTCGAGAATCACCGATGCGGCGACATAGGCGGTAGCCGCGTTTTGTGCCAGAAAACCGGGCCATCCTCTCGCTTTGCAGATGGACTCTATGCTCTCTTTGTCGCTCTTTTCGAGCAGCTCTTCCGCAAAGAGGAGTTCGCATCCTTTTTCGGACGCTATCTTTCGCGCCAGCTCTTCCGCCTCTATATAGGGCTGCTTCGCGACAACGGCCCGCTTCGCCATGCTTCGCAGTTTTGTAGAGGCTATCTGTTCTATCGTATCGCCCAGAAAGGCCCGGTGGTCGAACCCGATAGGCGTGACTACGCTAAGCTCCCTTTCGACTACGGAGGTGGCATCGAACTCACCGCCCAGACCGGCTTCGAAAACCACGATATCCAGACCCTCGAATGCGACAAGCGCGAGTAGTGTAGTGTACTCGAAATAGCTGAGCGACTCGGCGACGCTTTTTGGAAGCTGCCCGATCAGCTTCTCGTGTGCTGCCTGCAGGGCTTCGTCGGAAATGTCGCTTCCGTCGATCCATATCCGCTCGTTGAATCGCAGAATATGGGGGGAGCTGTAGTGCCCCACCCTGATGTCTCGGCTGCGAAGCAGCTCCGCCAATATGCGACCCGTGCTGCCTTTTCCGTTTGTCCCTATTATATGAACGATACGCCCGGGATCGAGCATCTCTTTAACCAGAGCGTAGGCATTCGGCATTCTGCTCAGGTCGATTTTGTCGTAGTAGAGCGGCTTGCTTTGCAAAAAGTCGTTCAACTTCATACTCTAGACGACAATCCTGTTGCGTCCGCCCTCTTTTGCCATATAGAGCTTTTCGTCGGCGGCCTTGAGCATGCTCTCGACATCGGGATATGAGACTCTGTCGGCGACGCCGCCGCTCACCGTTACCGGGATTCTGCGACCCCTGTAGAGGAACTTGCTCTTCTCTACCACTTCGCGCAGTTTCTGGGCGAATTTGTAAGCGCCCTCCCTGTCCGTTTTGGGCAGGATTACCATAAACTCCTCTCCGCCCCAGCGCCCGACTATGTCGAGCTCCCTGCTGTAGCGTCGCAGCTGCTTGGCGAAAGAGGCCAGAATCATATCCCCGGCGTCATGCCCGTATGTATCGTTGACCGACTTGAAGCGGTCTAGATCGAAAAGTACAACCGAATAGTTGTCCTTGTATCGTTTGAAGGCGGCCTCCATCTTGGAGAGAGCCTCATCGAGCCCGCGTCTGTTCGGAAGCTTTGTAAGGGAGTCGGTAGAGGACTTCTTGCGCTCTTTCAGAAGCGCCGCCTCAAGAACCCTGACCTTCTCCTGAAGTTCGCTTATGCGCTCCCTACTTCTATACATCTCCTCGCTCAATACCCTCGTCTCTTTCTCGAGCGAAGTGGCCACCGCCAGCAGTTTCGCGTGTATCACTTCGAAGGAGTCCGCTTTCAGATTAACGCTCTCCAGTTCTCCTTGAATCGCTCCGAGGGCCTCTTTGTTCCCCTCACCCGAGTCGATGACCCTCGTCAGTGCGAGATTAATATGCTCTATGACGGAGTCGAGCTCTCCTATCCGGCTGATAACCGCCTTTTTGTCCAGCTCTATCCTCTTTTTGATCATATGCTTAAGATCCTGCATCATCGCATCTGAGGTCAGAAGCTCCGGGTTAGACCTGATCTGTGCGCTGATCGTGGCGAGCTCATCGTCCATACCGGAGGCGATGGAGGGTGTGAGCGAGGCTATGACTATCTGCGCTACGGCATCCATCCCCTCTTCGGAACGGGCGCCTTGAGGTTTCGGGTTCCCCCTGAAGCAGTTGACAAGATCGTCGACCATCGATTTCAGGTCGCTCTTGTCTACCCTGCAGTATGGGTCGAGACGGTTTAAAAAGGTGTCGCTGTACTCCATGACGAAGCTGTTCCACCTCTCCCGTACCGCGTCGACCTCCCGTTTTTGAGAGTGCTCCGACAACCTTTTGCGATCCTCTTCGGCCATTGCGGCCGCCTCTCTGTCATGAAGCAGCGTTATGGTCTGAAGCAGCCTCTTCGCAAGCATGGTGTAGGACTCTATTATCTCCGAAGCCCCCTTCGTATCGCTGCTGCGCGAGAGTTCAGAAGCCATATACTGCACCAACTCGTCGACGGTTGTAACGTGTCTCTTTTTCAGATCTTTTTGAAGCTCGGGAGGCAGCCTTTTGAGAAATTTCTCGACTCTCCTGCAATCCTCGACTATTACGTTGGCCCTCTTCGCCTCTTTGCAGAAGAGTTCGCTGTAGAGATCGGGTGTAAGGTTCTGCCCCCTCGACTTGACCTCCATCAGCGTCTTTTTTATAATCTCCTGAATCGTCATAGGCTCTCTCCTCTCATCGCCATACGTGAGATGAATGCATCCAGCGCCTTTTGGGCGCCGAAGCGGATGGCTTCGAAGCGCTTCGCGTCAGATATGACCGCATTCGGCTCGATCGGGAAGTCGTAGAAGCCGAAAACGCTCTCGGTTCCGCTCTTTTTCGGAGACCGGTAGCGTACGCTAAGGTTGACGTTGGCACGGTAGTATACGGCATAACCGTTGGCGTCGTACTGTATCGGAGAGAAAGAGACAGATTTGAACCGAATCCAGAGATGCGTAGTCGCATCCTCTTTTTTGGCGATCTTCGCCCCGAACCGGCTCACTATCGCCTCGTTCATCGCATCTTTGACCAAAACCGCGTTCTCCGGGTCGCGCAGGTAGACCTCTACCTCCGTATATATCTTGTCGGTAAAGATGCTCTTCGTGTAGGCGGTCATCGGCTTGTAACCGCATGCGGCAAACAGAAGCATCGGGAGCAGAAACGAGACAATCGGTGTTAGAAT
>WGAW01000210.1 GCA_015494675.1 Hydrogenimonas sp.
AAGCTGGGCATAGTAAGCAGGGCTATAACCATGATAAGCCCCACCAAGCGCATCGATAGTACGACGGTCATAGCCACAAGACCCAGAAGAAGAAAGTGCAGAAGCTGGGTTTTGACACCCTGAAGCTTCGCGAAAACCGGGTCGAAACTGAGGGCCGTGAAGTCGTAGTAATAGAACCACACAACCGCCAATGCGATCAGATCGAAAAAGGCCATTATCCAGAGGTCTGTGACGCTTACCGCGAGGATCGATCCGAAAAGAAAGCTCATAAGATCGACATTGTAGCCCGGAGTGAGATCGCTGAAAATCACACCGGCAGCCATTCCGACCGCCCAGACGATTCCTATTGCCGTATCGGCGCGGTGCGCATAGCGGTATGCTATGAAAGATATGATCGCAGCGGCGACGATCGCAGCGGCAGCCGCGCCCGCCAGAACGGAGAAGCCGAAAAATATGGCCGCCCCCACACCGCCGTATGTGGCGTGGGCTATTCCGCCGCTCATGAAGGTCATTCTGTTGGCCATGGTGAGAGGTCCTATCAGGCCGATTGCCACCGCAATCAGCACGCCGGCAGTCAGTGCATGCAGAAAAAACGGCATCTCAAGCGCTTCAAGCATGCCTGCACTCCTCGTTGCATTCGATCTTTTTACCCATATCTCTCCAGAACTCCGCGCCGCAGTAGTGGCCTTCGTGGCCTCCCAACTGCCGTTTTATCTGATAGCGCGTATGGGAGTCTATCGTGTGCATTACGGCATTTCCGTTCACATATGCCGCATGTTTGGCAAAGCCCATAACCATGCTCATATCGTGGCTAACTACGATGATAGTCATTTTGCGGTTCAGCTCTTCGAGCAGTTCGAATATCTCCCACTGGCCGCTGAAATCTATGCTGGCGGTGGGTTCGTCGAGCATAAGTATGTCCGGATCGCCGCAAAGCGCCCTGGCTATCAGTACCCTCTGGCGCTCTCCACCCGAAAGTTCGGAGATCTTCCTGTCCGACAGGCTCTCCATCTTCACACGCTTCAGAGCCTCTTTCGCTTTTGTTCTCAAAGCCTCATTGTATCGCCTGAAGATGTTTCTCTTGTGCAAAACCCCCATCAGTACCACATCCATCACCGTTATCGGAAAATCGAGGTTGTGTCCGGTCTCTTGCGGGACGTAGCCGATCGAAGCCCCGTTTCGGCCCGGCTCCTTTCCAAAAAGCCTCACCTCTCCGCTCTCCGGCTTCAATATCCCCATCATAAGCTTCAGAAGCGTACTCTTGCCTCCGCCGTTCGGACCTATGATAGCCAGGAAATCCCCCTTCTCTACCCGTATGGAGATATTTTTCAAAACCGTCTCGCCGTCGTATGAGAAAGAGACCCCTCTAAGCTCTACCGCATATTCGCTCATCTGGAGGCTTCACACACTCTTTTTGCGACTTCGAGCAGGTTTTGAGCCCACTCTGCGGCCAGAGGATCCGCTATGACGATCTTTGCACCTATCGAAGAGGCCACCGCCTCCGCCGCCCGTCTCGAGAACTGCGGCTGAACGAAAAGCGCTCTGACTTCCTCCTCTTTCGCTTCTCGTACAAGCTCCGCAAGCTCTCTGGACTTCGGCTCTTTCCCCTCCGCCTCTATCGGGATCTGTTTCAGGCCGTACTCGTGAGCGAAATATCCCCAAGACGGGTGAAATACCATCATAGCCATCCCTCTGCACGGCTTTAGTATGCTTTTTAATCTCCTGTCCAGATCGTCGACTTCACGCTCGAAGAGTCGGAGATTTCTCCTGTATTCCGCCGCATGGACCGGGTCACTCTCTTCGAGTGCCTCGGCTATATTTCGTGCCATAATTTTCACAAGCGGCGGCGATAGCCAGACATGCGGGTCCAAAGAGTCTGCATGGATCCCATGGCGGATTAAGCCGTGTTCATGCCCGTGGCGGTGACTCTGCATCGGCCGTTTCGCTATCCCTGCCGCCGTATCTACAACCCTCATCTTTCGGTTCTGCGCCGCAAAACGGGGCAGCCACGCCTTTTCGAACGGAACACCTATCGAGAGATAGAGCCGCGCTTTCGCTACCTTCTTCATCTGCGACGGCTTCGGCTCGTAGGAGGCGGGGCTGGCCCCGGGCGGCACCATCACCGTCACATCTACAAGGTCGCCGGCGATCTTTTCCACGAAATATTTCTGCGGCACTATGCTTACGATCACGTCCATTTTTGCCGACAGAATTGCCGGAAAGAGGAGCGCAATTACAAGAACGATCGTTCGTTTCAAGCTCTATCCTTCCCGTAGTATCGGGTCACATCATCCATTTTGCGCCCCATATTCAAAAGCACCATATCTGCCAGAACGAGCGCGGTCATCGCCTCCGCCACCACACTTCCCCTGATCGCCACACAGGGATCGTGACGCCCTTTCAGTTCGCAGACCGTTTCGTTTCCGTGGATGTCGAGGGTTCTTAGAGGCTTGAAGATGGACGGGGTCGGCTTGAAGTAGACTTTGATTTCGAGTGTATCGCCGCTGCTTATGCCCCCGAGAGTTCCGCCGGCATGGTGGCTCAAAAAGCCCTCTCTGTTCATCTCGTCGTTGTTCTGGCTGCCGAGCAGCTCCGCACTCTGCATACCCTCTCCTATCTCCACACCTTTTACCGCGTTTATGCCCATCATCGCCTCGGCAAGGACGGCGTCGAGTTTGTAGTAGATAGGCTCGCCGAGACCCACGGGCACGTTTACAGCTCTCACCAGCGCAGCGCCGCCGATGCTGTCGTGCGCCTCCTTGGCCCTTAGCACCGCCTCTTTCTGCCTCTCTTCCATTTCGGGATCGAGTGCGAATATTTCACTCCGTTCGGCGTAGTCGAAGTCGTAACTTCGCGCCTCTATCCCTCCGATTTTGAATATTCCGCTCCTAACCGTTACGCCGATCTCTTTGAGCATCAGTTTGGCGACAGCACCGGCCGCCACCCTCGCCGCCGTCTCGCGCGCGCTGCTTCGCCCGCCGCCGCGGTAGTCGCGTATGCCGTACTTCTCCCAGTATGTGTAGTCGGCGTGGCCGGGGCGGAAAAGATCTTTCACGTTTCCGTAATCTTTCGACTTCTGGTTGGTATTGAAGATCACCATCGCTATCGGGGTTCCGGTGCTTCTGCCCTCGAAAACCCCGCTCAAAATCTCTACCCTGTCCGCCTCTTTTCGGGCGGTTGCGTAGGCGTTTTTGCCGGGGCGGCGGCGGTCGAGTTCCGACTGTATGAACCCTTCGTCTATCTCCAGCCCCGCAGGAACGCCGTCGAGCACACAGCCGATCGCCCTGCCGTGTGACTCACCGAAGGTGGTCATGCAGAAGCGCTTGCCGAATGTGTTGCTCATTTCGACTCCCCTTTGAGCAGCTTCAGTGCCGCACGGGCCGCTTCCTGCTGGGCCGACTTTTTACTCTTTCCCTTCGCCGTGGCAAGCAGCCTGTCGTTTACGTAGACCTGCACCTCGAACTCTTTGTTGTGGTCCGGTCCGAAAGAGTCTTTCAGCACATAGTCGGGAATTACGCCGAACTTCGCCTGTGTAAGCTCCTGCAGAGTCGTTTTATAATCTTTAAAGAGCGAACCGAGATCGATTTTGGGGTAGCACGCCTCTATGAGGTTTATGGCTATGCGTCTAACCTCATCCAGACCGGCTTCCAGATATATTGCGCCCATCAGCGCTTCGAAGGCGTTGGAGAGTAGGGAGGGCTTCTGCCTGCCCCTGTTGTTCTCTTCGGCGGCCGATATGTAGATGTAGTCTCCGAGACGAAGCGCATCGGCCAGCTTCTTGAAGCCCGCTTCGTTTACCAAAGAGGCCCTCATCTTGCTCAGCTCCCCCTCCCTTGCGTTCGGAAAACGGTTATAAAGATACTCGCCAACTATAAGATCGAGCACCGCATCGCCCAGAAATTCGAGTCTTTCGTTGTTGTACGGCTTTTTGTAGCTTTTGTGCGTAAGCGCCTCCACCAGCCTCTGTCTCTCTTTGAACCTGTACCCAAGCTGATCTTCCAGCGGTCTCAGCTCGTCCATGACACCCCCTTTCTATGCAAGGTAAGTGAACTCTCCCCGGCCGATACGTCGGCCCGGCCGTTTTCGATATGGACCTCCCCGTCTCTTCTATGCATTGCTCTGCTCCTTGATTTTTTCGGCACTTCTACGTGCCAGTTCGTCGCATCTTTCGTTCTCGGCATGGCCGTTATGCCCCCGCACCCATACCGCTCTTACCCTGTGCGGTTTTGCAGCCTCGATATACTCCCTCCAGAGATCCGGGTTTTTCACCTTTTTGAAATCTCTCTCTATCCAATCTTCGAGCCACTCGTTTATCGCTTTTACCACATAGCTGGAGTCGCTGTATATCGTAACGTCACACGGCTCTTTGAGTGCTTTGAGCCCCTCTATGACCGCCGTAAGCTCCATACGGTTGTTGGTAGTCATCGGCTCCGCGCCGCTGAGCTCTTTTTCGTGATCTCCGTAGCGCAGTATCGTCCCCCATCCGCCGGGGCCCGGATTTCCCAGACTCGAGCCGTCAGAGAAGATTGTAACCTGTTTCACCGTCAGCCTTTGTAATTTCTCTCTCTACCACCACGCTGTCGAGCGCAAGGCACCTGGGACACCTCTCGAAAGGGACCGGAAACTGCTGCTTGCAGCTGTCGCAAAGATATGCAAACTGCAGGGTCGCTTTGTCGAATCCGGTCTTTTTGAGATGTCCGAGCATATCAATAAGGAACCAACCTATAGGCCTGGAGGGTTCTATGTCGCCTCTTGCTCCGAATATAGCCGAAAGCCTCGGACTCTCCTTTATCCTATCGTAATCTAGGTACGATGCCGGAAGGAACCAGAAGATATCTATAAGGCGTTCGATATCCTCCTCCTTCACCATCTCCCAGGCGCGCCGCGGCTCGTTTTTCAGGAGATATTCGAAGACTATCCGCTCGAACTTTCCGCTCTTTTCGTAGAGCGAAACGACCTTCCGGACCTTCTCGTCGTGCTCCAACTGCGAATCGGCCAGGACGCTTTTGAGTTCTAGGTAGAGCTTCAGGTCCGCCACATCGGCGCCCATCGTCTCGAGCGGTTCTATCACCTCTTTTGCCCTTCTGAAATCCTGCAGGCGCTCATAGACCACCATCAGGTCGTTAAGCACCCTCCTGTTTCGCGGATTTGAACGCAGTATCTGCAGAAACGTCGTGCGCGCCCTCTCCAGAAAACCCGCATGCATATACGTGGTACCTACAAGCTCCATAAGCTCGTAGGTGAGCGCTTCGTCTTCGCAGTGCTTGAGCAGGTAGAGTCCTATCTCGATCGCATTGTTGTACTCGCCGCTCTTCTCGTACGCTTTTGCCAAAAGAACCAGCGGCTGGGTGATGGTCGGCGAATAGGGCATCGACTCAAGGCTCTTTTTCACCCCCTGCGTCTCGAACCTGCGCAGAAACCTCTGAAGACGGCGGGATTTCCGGCTCTTCACATAGACGCCCCACCAGTAGCTGACGATGGCTACGACAAATACCATTCCGGCTATCAACAGTACGGCAAAGAGCGGATCGCGGTAGTTTATCAGCAGGGCATCCACATACCGGCCTTTCCGAAATCAGGTAGTGGGCAGTGGGCAGTGAGTAGAGTAGATATTATCTTGTTTCTGCTCACTGCTCAATGCTCACCGCCATATAACTGTATGGCTATTTATTATATAATAAAACAATGATAGATAACAACTCCATAGAGCAGCTCAAGCAGACGATAGACATAGTGGATGTGGTGGGAAACTATGTCGAACTAAAAAAGAACGGCTCAAATTTCAAGGGCCTCTGCCCCTTCCACGACGAAAAGACCCCGAGCTTTATAGTGAGCCCCTCCAGACAGCTCTACAAATGTTTCGGATGCGGAGCGGGCGGCGATGCCATAAAGTTTCTGATGGAGTTCGAAAAGCTGAGCTACCCCGAAGCGATAGAGAAACTCGCAAGCCAATACAACTTCACGCTCCGATATACAAAGGGTCAAAACGGAGGAAACACCGAACGCAGGATTTTGGAGACGATAGGCCGCTGGTACCGCGCCAACCTCGAGCAGAACGAAACGGCGAAAGAGTACCTGAAAAAAAGGGGTGTATCCCTCGCCAGCATAGAGAAGTTCGGCCTCGGCTACGCCCCTTCGAGCGAAGAGACTCTCGCCTTTTTGCAAAGAACCATGATACCTTTTAACAAAGCGGAAGAGGTGGGGGTTCTGGGACATGAGCGGGGGCGCTACTACGCAAGGCTGATAGAGCGGCTTATCTTTCCTATCTTTTCACCCTCCGGAATGCCCGTGGGGTTCGGCGGCCGAACACTTACGAACCACCCGGCCAAATATATAAATTCGCCCCAGACCAAGCTCTTCAACAAATCGAGGCTCCTCTACGGCTACCACCTGGCCAAAGAGCAGATCTACCGTAAAAAGCGGCTCATCGTGGTCGAGGGGTACATGGATGTCATAATGCTACACCAGGCCGGTTTCGGCACGGCCGTGGCTACGCTGGGCACATCTTTGACCAACGACCACCTCCCGCTTCTGAAAAAGGGTGAACCGGAGGTGATCGTAGCTTACGACGGCGATGAAGCGGGAGTAAATGCGGCGATGAAGGCGGCACTTCTTCTGAGTCGCCACAACTTCGACGGCGGGGTCATACTTTTTGAGGGCGGAATGGATCCGGCAGACATGGTAAATACAGGCAACGCCGACGCCATCGAGGCGCTCTTCGCATCGCCCATCCCTTTCGCGAAGTTTGTCATAGAGAGGATGGCATCGTCTTATGATATCCGCACTCCGAAGGGTAAAGAGAGGGCTTTCAACAGCATCAGAAACTATCTCGCTTCACTCTCCCCTTTTCTGCAGGAGAGATACGTGCCGTATGCCGCCTCCATACTCGGGATAAGCGGCGCAAGGCTCAAGAGTGCGCATAAAAGAGAGAGCCAAACATCCGAAAGTTCCATACTGACGCTTTCGGACATAGCCGAAAAGAGTATCATAAAGACCCTCATAAAGACTCCGAGCCTTACCGACATGGTTCTGGATGTAATGGACAGCTCCATGTTCCATGCTCACAGAGAGGCCTTTGAAGCGCTTATGCAGGGACGTGAGAGCAGTGAGCTGCTCCGAATAGACTTCGACGACTCCATAAAGGTATACAGCGAGGAGGAGCTCAAAAAACAGCTGATCTACTTTTTGAGAAGATACTACGAAAAGGCACTTGACATTATAAAAAAATATGATAAACTTCCCTTGGAAAAAAAGATGTTCTATCTTAGGAAATACAAAGACTACATAAACAAGCTCAAACGAGGAGAACTGGTACCATATGAAAGCCATAGCACTCTTTAGCGGAGGACTCGACAGCACCCTTTCGATGAAGCTGATAATCGACCAGGGCATCGACGTGATCGCTCTCAATCTCGATATAGGCTTCGGCAGCACAAAAAGCAGAAAAGCGCACATGCAAAACATGTGCGATCAGGTGGGTGCGGAGCTCAGGATTCTCGACATAAAAGACCAGTACCTGCGCGATATACTTTTCGACCCGAAGTACGGATACGGTAAAAACTTCAACCCCTGCATAGACTGCCACGGAAACATGTTCAGAATCGCAAGGGATCTGATGGACGAGTGGGGTGCAAGCTTTCTCATAAGCGGCGAAGTAGTGGGCCAAAGGCCGATGAGCCAGCGCCGCGAAGCGCTCGACCTGGTTACGAACCTATCGGAAACGCAGGATCTGCTCCTAAGACCCATGAGCGCCAAGCTGCTGCCGCCCACGCTGCCGGAACGGGAAGGATGGGTAGATAGAGAGAAGCTCCTCGGAATCTCCGGCAGAAACCGCGAAGTGCAACTCAAAATGGCCGAGGAGATCGGGCTGAAAGATTTCGAAAAGCCGGGCGGCGGTTGCCTTCTGACAGACGAAAACTTCTCCAAAAAGATCAGAGAGTTCATAAAGTACGATACCCTTGAAGTGGCGGATATTCAACTGCTCAAATACGGCAGGCACCTTAGACTGCCCGACGGTGCAAAGCTTGTGATCGGGCGCCACAAAGAGGACAACGAGATGATAGAGGCGGCCATAACACCCAAATACAGAAAGATAAAGCTGCTAAACGCCATCGGCCCCGTATCGGCGATAAGCGCGAACGCGACGGACGCGGACAAAGAGCTCGCCGCGAAACTTACGGCGACCTACGGAAAGACAAAACCGGAAGAGAGCTACGAAGTCGCCGTAGGCGACGAAGTCATAAGCGTAAAACCGTACGACTCCAAAGCGCCCGCGCAGAAATATTTTATAAATGCTTAAGCAGAGTTGAACTAAAATTCGACTCTCACAGGCGTGTGGGGCATTAGCTCAGCTGGGAGAGCGCCTCGCTGGCAGCGAGGAGGTCAGCGGTTCGAGCCCGCTATGCTCCACCATTGGACCTATCCGCGTTTAAATCGACTCTTATTGGCGCCAAACCTCTTTACGATGAAACTCGAGATAGACAAGATGACCCTCTTTTATCCGCCTCAATTTCATTCCTTCATAAATTCCCAACTTATTGGCTTCGGCCCAGCTCTATCGATTGCGATGTTCAATAAAAGCGCATTGTATATTTCGAGCTTCTCTTTCGAACTTTCACACTGGCTCCAGGGTTTTATGTGGCTGGCGACAAGCAGTTCGGGGGTTTTGACCCCGGTCACGGCGCAGCGGCCATCCCAATAATCCATCAGCAGTTGGCGCAGCTTCTCCTGACCTCTTCGCTGTTTGACCAGTGCCTCCACATCTGTGACTGCAAGATCGGCAGACTCTTCGAATGGGAGCCTTGCACTCTTTTTGAGCCAATAGAGCAGTTCGGATCGCTCCAATGCCATGGCATAGGGGAACCCATCTGGGGCATCCTCGATGGGAATGAAATGGGCGTTTTCGAAAAGATTGAGCTGCATCGCCGCCGCTTGAGGCAGTGCTAAAATGGGTAGATCGGTGATT
>WGAW01000211.1 GCA_015494675.1 Hydrogenimonas sp.
ATAGCCATAATAAGCGTATCGCCTGAGCTGTTTACAGCCATCAAAGCCGCAAAGGCGGACCAGATTCAGCGTGTCGTAAATATTGCGATGGGTGCATCTACCGTATCAATACTTCTTACCGTTCCGATTCTGATGCTCCTTTCTCCGTTCGCCGATATGCAGCTGACACTGGATTTTAACTCTTTGCAGGTGGGTGCGCTCATACTTACCGTGATTCTGGCCTGGAAGACGACTGATAACGGCGAGACGAACTATGTAGAGGGCATTTCGCACCTGATGTTTTTTTTCGCCTTTGCGGTTATTGCGGCGTTCTATCATTAAAGATCGAGAAACGTTCCGAGGGCAAAGCCCCCGAAACTACGCTGGCCGCTATGGCACTAAAGCTTGCCCTCACGGGCAGACGGACTCCGCCCGTAAGATCGAGAAACGTTCGGATAATGAAGAGGTTTTATCGTCTGCTGTGCTTCGAGTCGCTATAATCTACTTCCAAATATTACCGCAAAAGGCCTCCTTTCATGAGACGAAGAGATTTTCTGAAAGCCTCGGCGGCCGTTGCCGCAACGGCGACCCTTACAGGTTGCACACGCGAACAGATAGAGGGAAAAAAAAGCGTCAATATAAAAAGAGAGCGAAAAGTCAAGCTGAAAATCGTCACCAGCTGGCCCGCCCACTTCCCCATAATGGGAACCGGCATCGAGCGTTTCGCACAAAAAGTAAAAGAGATGAGCGGAGGCTCTCTGGATATAAAGATATATCCCAAGAACATCCTCGTACCCGCACTGGCCGTCTTCGATGCGACAAGCAGCGGCCAGATAGACGGTTTTCACTCCGGACCATACTACTGGAAAGGGAAAAACCCCGCTTTCGCGCTATTTAGCGGTGCACCTCTGACAATGGTCGCCGGCGAACTCTACTGCTGGATGAACTACGGCGGCGGATACGAACTCTGGCGCGAACTATACGCCAGATACAATCTCTACCCTTTCATCGGAGGAAACACCGGCGTACAGATGGGCGGATGGTTCAGGAAACCGATCGATTCACTCGAAGATCTAAAGGGTCTAAAAATGCGGATTCCCGGTCTCGGCGGTGAGGTGATGGCGAAACTGGGAGTAAATCCGATCCTCCTGCCTGCCGGAGAGATATATACCGCCCTCGAGAGAGGAACGATAGACGCTACCGAATGGGTAGGGCCTGCCCTCGATGTACGCATGGGGTTTTACAAAGTGGCAAAATACTACTATACCGGCTGGCACGAGCCGGGCTCCATACTCGAGCTCACTTTCAACAAAGCCCGCTACGATAAGCTCTCCGACGAACATAAGGCGATAATAAAATATGCATCCGAAGCGATGACGACAGAGATGTACCATGAGTTCATGCATGAAAACGCTCTGGCCCTTAAGAAACTCGAATCGATGAACATAGAGATAAGAGATTTCCCGCCCGAAATCATAGAAGCCGCAAAAAAAGCCATGAAAGAGGTGGCCTCCGAGCAGAGCGAAAAGAGCGAAGATTTCAAAAAGGTTTTCGACTCCATGCAGAGCTACTATAAGCTGATAAAACCGTGGACGCAGATCAGCGAAACTAGGTTCTGCTCCATCAGATAGCAAGAAAAGCCATTATACCGAGCCCAAATAAAAACAGAACGAAGCATTCGACCGCCACTGTAGCGCGACCTGCGGGAGCGAGTCGGACCAAAGCCGGCCGGGTGTTTCGTTTCTGTTTGGTATCGGTATTACTCTTTTGCGAAAAATGCCGATCTATATTATCGGACAGTCGGCTAAATGCCGCTTTTAGAGTTCAAACCTATAGAGAGAACGGTTCCGTTCGATTGAAAACAATAACATTCAAGGAATATCGATGAAAAAAGTGCTTGGCATCATTATCGCTTCGATCATGGCCCTCTCCGTATACGCGGTAGATGAAGTTATCGACAACGATCTAGCCTCTACGGCACGACTAAAGAACACGATGAGAAAGTTCGCCACCGGGCTCGACCAGATACAAAAAGGTATCATCTACAACGACAGAGACAAGATAGAGATGGGTGTAAGGGTTCTCAGGCAGGCTAGAAAAAACTTTCTCAAAAGGCATGGGGAGATCCTAAAAAAACAGACGCCCGGTGATCCCAAGATGGCTATGTATATGGCTAAAAAGAGTGCGGAAAGAATAAAGAAGCTTGTCAAGATGATGAACAGTCAGGTGCACAACACTCACGACTTCAGCAAAATAGCGGCCGCATATACCGGTATTTTCAATCAGTGTGTAGGTTGCCACCAGAAATTGAGAAAAAATTACGCGAAGTAGGAGATAGGGCCTCAACTCCTGTACTTCAGCGGATCTTTTATCCCCGCTTTTTCAAACCCTTTCAGGCGAAGGCGGCAGCTGTCGCACAGACCGCACGCCTCGCCCTCCTCTTTGTAACAGCTCCATGTAAGCTCCAGCGGCACGCCGTACTCGATCGCCGTCTTGACGATATCCTCCTTTTTCAGATGTACGAGAGGAGTCTCTATCGTTATATGTGTACTCTCTTTGGTTCCGAGGTTTACAGCCCTTTGCATCGCCTCTATAAACTCCTCCCTGCAGTCCGGATAGCCGCTGCTGTCCTCTTCAACCACTCCGATAAACAGAGCTTCGGCACCCTCTTTCTCGGCCACGGCGGCCGCTATGGAGAGAAATATGCCGTTCCTGAACGGAACGTATGTAACCGGGACTCCCGGCTCTATGCCTCCGGTGGGGACATCTATGCTTCTGTCGGTAAGGGCGGATGCACCTATCTGCTCGAAAAAGGGCAGGTCTATTACATAGCGACCCTCTACACCCAGAGCGTCGCATACAGCTTCGAAAGCCTCCCTCTCCCTTTTCTGCGTACGCTGTCTGTAGTCGAAATGCAGAGCCACGATTCGGTAGCCTCTCGATCTGGCGATAAACGCCGCCGTAGTGGAGTCCATACCTCCGCTTAGAATAACGATAGCTTTTTTCAAATTTCCCTCTTTAAAAATCATGTTCGATGTTACGCAAATTCCGGGCCAAGCCCGCAATTTGGCAAGGGTGAGCGGCCCTACAACCCCCTAAAGCTTCGAAATCTTAGATTTCGAGACGGTTTTACGCATTCTGCGTAAAACATTCATGTTACGCAAATTCCGGGCCAAGCCCGCAATTTGGCATGGCCTGGACGGCCCTACAACCCCCTAAAGCTTCGAAATCGAAGATTTCGAGATGATTTTACGCATTCTGCGTAAAACATTCATGTTACGCAAATTCCGGGCCAAGCCCGTAATTTGGCAGGGCCTGACCGGCCCTACAACCCCCTAAAGCTTCGAAATCGGAGATTTCGAGATGATTTTACGCATTCTGCGTAAAATCAGACTATAAAAACTACCCGAATTTTATCCAAATTAGGATAAAATCGCGCCTATGATCGAGATAACAAACAAAACCGAATACAGACCCGACGAAAATATGCTCGAAACCATCGCTGCCGAGCTTACGGACCGGGATATCGAGCTTGTGTTCACCGACAACGCCGAAATTCGCGAAATCAATAGAGAGACCCGCGGCATTGACGCACCTACCGACGTTTTAAGTTTTCCGCTTGAAAAGGTGCCTTTCGCGCCTCTGGGAGAGATAGTCATAAGCGTCGAATACGCAAAGCAGAAGGCGAGCCTGTACCGAAACTCTCTCGACGACGAGATAGCTCTGCTCTTCATACACGGTCTCCTGCACCTTCTCGGCTACGACCACGAAAATGACAACGGAGAGATGAGAAGCAGGGAGGAGGAGCTGATCCGACACTTCGGACTACCCGACAGCCTGATAGTAAGAAGTGCGGAGGGGCGATGATAGATTTTGTAATTTTCGTCATAAGCATGGGAGCGCTGATATGGGGTGCCGAGTTTATCATTAAAGAGTCCGAACGGATCGCGCTCCACTACAACATAAGCGAATTCATAATCGGCGCAACACTCATCGCCCTCGGAACGAGCCTGCCCGAAATGGCGGCCAGCATAGCGGCCAGCGCCAAGGGCCAGAGTGAGATGGCCGTCGCCAACGTACTCGGCTCCAACATAATGAATATAGCGCTCGTACTCGGCCTTGTTTTTCTGATAGCGAAAAAAGTAGCTCCTTCGAGAGATCTCTTTTTCAAAGATAGTGCATGGCTCCTTTTCCCGGCCATAATATTCCCGCTGATGATACTCGACGGCTCTTTGTCGAGGATAGACGGTTTTCTGCTTTTCGTCATGATGGGAGCATACATCCTCTTTTTGCTTCAGTCACACGGCGAAGAGGAGATATCGGAGATCGACGAAGATTTGAAAAAAGAGCCGTTCAACTGGCCCAAAAGCCTCGGCCTGCTGCTTGCGGGCTTCCTGTTTGTGGTGGTCGGAGCGGACTATGCCATAGATAGTGCGGCGAACATCGCCAAAAGTTTCGGCATAAGCGAATGGATCATAGGTCTTCTGCTCATAGCCTTCGGAACGAGCCTGCCCGAGCTCGTCGTAAGTATAAAGGCTGCCCGCAAAGGCAAAGCCGACATGAGCATAGGAAACATCATAGGCTCAAATATGGCGAACACTTCGGTCGTCTTGGGCTCGGCGGCCATGACGAGCCCTCTATCCATAGATCTCGCAGCCGGCTCTTTCGATATATTCCTTATGATGGGAGTTACGCTTATGCTCGTCTTTATAACGGCCAACCGTCTCTATACGAAAGCCTCCGGTCTCATGCTGCTAATCGTACTGGCCATCTTTTTGCAAAACGCTCTTGTCGGCCGATAGAGCCCCAAAAAGCCGTCACTTCATATAGCCGTTATCTACAAGCCAGTTGTATATCTCTTTCGCTATGGGGCCGGCGGCCGAACCTCCGTGACCGCCGTGTTCTACAAGAATCGTCACTATATATTTCGGGTTTTTATATGGCGCATATGTGGTCAACCAGGCGTGTGAACGGTGGTAATAGGCAAGTTCAGCCTCCTTCATACGCTTCTTCTCCTCCTGCGGAATACCGATAACCTGTGCCGTTCCCGTCTTTCCCGCCACCTTCACCTTCGTCCCTTTGAGAGCTTCGTAGGCGGTACCCTTCGGGGAGTTGCACACCTCGTACATGGCTCTTTGCACCAAAGGAAGCACCCTCTTTTCACGCAGTGTCAACACATCTTCCAGCTTCGGCTCTACGGCTTTGCCTGCGAGAGATTGGGCTAAATACGGTGTCGGAAGCTTACCCGTCGCCATAAGCGCGGTAAAACGCGCTATCTGCATGGGCGTTACCAGAAGATACCCCTGTCCTATCGATGCGTTGAGCGTCTCCCCCATATACCAGGGCTGTCCATATTTGCTCATCTTCCACACCTTGTCGGGCACGGCACCGATAAACTCGTTGGGCAGATCTATTCCGCTCTTCTCACCGAGGCCCATGTTTCTAAGCTCATGCGCGATCTTATCGATGCCTACCAGCAGGCTCCCTTTGTAAAAATATACGTCGCAGCTCTCCCTTATCGCCTTTATCATATCGGTCTCTTCGTGCCCCGCACTCTTCCAGCATCTGAAGCGGTGTTTACCCAGTTCTATCGAGCCGTTGCAGTAGAACTTCGTATACGCGGAGACCTTTTTCGAATCCACGAAAGCGAGAGCGACCCCCGGTTTTATTACGGATCCCGGCGGGTAGAGACCGTGTATGAGCTTGTTGGTAAAGGGGTGCTGTAGATCTTCGATAAGCTTTTTCCACTCCTTTCTGCTTATCCCGCTGACAAACTCGTTCGGATTGAATGCCGGAAAACTGCCCGCACTGAGTATCGCACCGTCTCTGCGCATCACTATCACGGCTCCCGCTTTGTGCTCTCTCTCGAAAAGGTTCGATATGAAGGCCTGAAGACGCATATCTATATTGAGTTTCAGTGTTCTATCCTCCTTCGGCGGGACCGTCTCCAGCACTTCCACGAGCTTGTTGAACGCGCTCACCTTTATCTTTTTGTAACCCGGCTCCCCCTCCAAAAAGGTGTTGTAGTACTTCTCGAGCCCGCTCTTGCCCGTAGTCATGGTCAATTTCACCACTTCATCCCCAGCCATATCCTTTTCGTTGGCTTTACCGACGAAACCGACTATGTGGGCGGTCATCGCCCCATAGGGGTAGTGGCGCTTGGTCGTCGGTTTTATACGGATGTTCTCCTTTCTTGAAAGAGCCGTGTAGTGGGCAAGCATCTTCTCGTAGGGTATAAACCTGACTACCTCGATAGGTTCGTGCCTGTAGGGCGAATCATACCTTCTATACCTCTTCTCAAGTCTGGTTAGGTTCTGGTCGGGAAAGGCTCTCTTTATCTCTTTCAACGCCCTTTTAAGCAGAGGGGCTCTCTTTTTGGAGCTAAGGTGGGAATCTATAAGAATCTTGAAGCCTATCTCATTTATCGCGATCGGTTTTCCGAACCTGTCCAGAATCTCCCCTCTAACAGGAAGTATCCACTCTCTCTTTATTATATTCTGGGTCGCAAGTGTCTCGTAGTATGCATTAGACTTGACAGTAAGCTGATATATCCTGACAAGAAGGACGACCCACACGAGAATAAAGAGCGCGACTACTATTCTTATTTTCAAAACAGCACTACTCCCAGAATGTCAGCCGCAAGATAGTAGAGCAAAATAGTGCCGCTATCGATAAACTTCTCGTTTACCAGCGCTCCGTATCCGTAGAGAAAAGAGAAGTAGAGAAGATCGAACAATACGGCACCCAGAACCTTTATGGCCGTCTGCATATGAAGTATCTGGGTTATCTTTGAGTCGAACAGAACGAATGTCACTATCATCACGCTCCATATCCCGTAAAGAGGAAGCCCCCATACCGATTCGAATACGAGCGCATATAACATCCAGGCGAGGGTACGCGGCGCATCCTTCGACCTCACGGCACTCCGCCACCGTACATACACAAAGCCCAAAAGCGGCGGAAGTAGCGGGTAGAGCGATCCCATAGTCGGGTACACAAGGATCAGCAGAAAGAGAAGAGAGTGCGTCAGAGCCTTTTTATCAACGATATCTCGTTGCACACCGGAAAATATTTGCATTTGATACAGTCCGCCCAGATTTTGTGTTCGGGAATAGACTCTTTCGGAATCTCAGTAAAGCCGAGTCTCTCGAAAAATTTTCCCATATAGGTAAGTGCAAGCACCTCCTTAACCTCAAGTTTGCGCCCCTCTTCTACGGCTCTGTTTACAAGTCCGCTTCCGATCTTTTTATGCCTATGCCCCTCTTTGACTATCAGGCTTCTAATCTCCGCAAGCCGCATCGAGTGTATATGGAGCGCCACATAGCCGATTATCTCCCCGCTCTCCCTGTCGGTAGCGATCGTATACGATCGGATATTTGTAGCAAGCTCGTCGTCGCTGCGCGGCAGAATCACCCCCTCTTGGACCTCTTTTTTCACGATCTCCTGCATCTCGGGAATATCGCTCAAGACCGGTTTGGAAAACTCTACGGGCACTCGGCTCCCTTTATGACAATATCGAATATCAACTTCTCCAGCATATCGATCCCCCGCTTTTTCAGGTTTGAAACCAGTATCGCTCCGGGACTGCTCTTTGCGATTCTTGCCGACTCCTTCTGCTTCAGCTTGTCAGACTTCGTGTAGACCTCGATATAGCACTGGTCGGGCTGTAAGAACCCCTCGATATATCTCCTTACCTCATCGTCTATGGGTTCTTTCGGATGTCTTGCATCGCGCAGATGGACAAACAGACGTATGCTCCTTCTCTTCTTTATGAACTCGTTCAGACTCTTCTGCCACTCATGTTTCATGCTTTTTGAGACTTTGGCGTAACCGAATCCGGGCAGATCGACAAAATGTACCGCATATTTTTCGTCTGCATCGTCATCTTTGTATATAACTTCGAAGTAGTTTATAAGGCGCGTTTTTCCGGGTGTCGAAGAGCTCTTCGCCAAATTTTTCCTATGTGTGAGCGAATTTAGCAGAGAGCTCTTGCCTACATTGCTCCTCCCTAAAAATACGACCTCGCCCACACCCTCCGGGGGGGCTTCTTCGATCCTGCTTGCCGAAGTGATGAAAGAGGCGTCAACGATCCTTGCCACTGCCCGGCTCCTCCACCTTGAAGATAAATTTGACAGGTCTGCCGTCGTCTCCCTCCACATTGGCGCGCCCCGAACTCTTCTCCACCACAACCTTCTCACCGATGATTGTCCTGTCGAGTTTCGGCTCTTTGAGAACCACATTTCCGTAGAGTTCGTAAAGCTCCCTGTTGGGCCAGTATACGAGTCTGTCAGCCTTTCCCTTATAGTAGCTGCCGTTTTGCATATGTATTACGAATCTGCTTTCACCCACCGCTTCATACCGTATCGGCCTTCTCTTCTCGTCGAAATAGACGACCACTTTGGAGGCGTTGAGTTCATCACTCCCTTTCTTCATATGTACATTTCCGATAAACTCTGTTGTCTTCTTGGGCTGGCTCGCTTCGAAATGGTCGGCCGTGATCTCGACATTTTCGGCGGCCGCGAAAGTGACGGCGGCTAAAAAGAGGGCAATTACGATTTTTCTCAACTATATATCCTCTGTAGCTATATTCGCATTTATGGAGTCGGCTATGATTTTACCACTTTTTTGATAATAAACCATATTCTTTCCTCTCACCACGCTCTCTCCGTAGCGGGCGACAAAAGGGAGCCCCTGTGTCGAATAGATCCTCCTTTTTATATCGTAAAAGATTCTGTCGGTGGTTATCCTCCATCCGTCGTCGCGCCGAAGCTTCACATCTTTTTTGAAAAGGAGGGTTCTATCTTCGGTATAGACGGCCTCTTTCGCCTCGACAGACTCGCTCCCAGACGGGGTGAGCCGCTTGAAAAACGGTGAGCGGATCTTCATTATATTCGCAAACTTTTCCGCCATAAGCCCATGCCCGATGCTCTCGACACCCTCTTTCGTTATCTCGTAGCTTTTGAAGTCGAAAAAGACGACCTGCGGAACGCCCTTTTTCTCAACCCTTCCCGTCCGGTGGGGTTTTAGAAAAAAGATGGCGGCAAGCGTAGAAACAAAAAGGAGCAGCAGCATATGTTTTATACTCAAACCCACCTTGAAAGATACTCCTCTTCAAGACCCTCTTTTAGAATGAGCAGCTCTATCATCTCTCGCACGGCTCCGTCACCGCCTTTGCGACTCAGTACCGTATCCGCGATCTCCACAACCTGATGCATCGCATCCGCCGGAACGAAAGAGTGGCCGCACGCTTTCAGCATTCTGTAGTCGTTCAGATCGTCGCCTATCACCGCTGACTGCCGAGTCGTAATCCCCAACTCCGTGCAGATCGATTCCAGTACCGCCAGCTTGTCCTTTACACCCTGATAAAAGTGTTGAATACCGAGTTCCCGGGCTCTTCGCTCGACGATTTTGGAGCTTCTTCCGGTGATTATGGCCGCAGAACGCCCCATAGCTATCCAGTTTGCTATGGCAAACCCGTCCTTTACATTGAAAGATTTTATCTCGTCACCCTCTGCGGTATAGATGATCTTTCCGTCCGTCATACAGCCGTCTACATCGAGTACGATCAGCTCTATCACAAAACGCCCTTCGTACTCGGAACCCCGGCTTTTGCATTTGGCGCCAGAGCCCTGCGAAGAGCGACGGCGTACGCCTTAAATGCCGCTTCCACTATATGGTGCCGGTTTTTTCCCCTTAGGCAGTTCAAATGTGCCGTGATGGAAGCGTTGAATGTAAGAGCCCTGAAAAACTCTTCGGCAAGCTCCACATCGAACTGTCCGATCTTACCCTCCGCCGCTATATCGTAAACGAGATACGGACGGTTGCTCAAATCGAGAGCGCACGCAACGGCAGCCTCGTCCATTACGACAACGCTGTCACCGAAGCGCTCCACTCTCTCGACGGGATATACGGCTTCGTTCAGCGCCTGCCCCAGGACTATTCCCACATCCTCCACGGTATGGTGGTCGTCTACATGTGTGTCACCTTCGCACTTAACCTCCAGATCGAAAAGCGCATGTTTGCTGAAACTCTCGAGCATATGGTCGAAAAAACCGACACCCGTCGATATATCGGATTTTCCGCTTCCGTCGATATCGAGTTTCAACTCTATTTTGGTCTCTTTCGTTTCACGTCTCTTCTCTACCATTTCATCTATCCCCTTATTATAAAAGCTCCCGGAATATTCCAGGCCCTGATAAAGTCCCTCGCCTCCTCCTCGCTCTTGAAGCCCGTCATCCAGACTCTATAGAGCGGAGCCCCGCCGACAATGAACTTTCTGATCTTGGTACGGTAACGCCCCTCGAAATTGTCGTATCTCTCTTTGTAAAGGCGCGCACCTTCAAGACGCCTGAAAGACCCCACCTGCACTCCGAAACCGGAGAGTACGACCTCCTCTTTTACGGCTCCGCTCCTCTTCGCGGCTACAGAAGCTATGATCGAATCGAAACCGAGAACCTTGAGCCGAACCGGTGCGGTTCCCGTTTTGTCTATCCCTATTCTTTTGCCGGCTGAATAGGAGAGGTCTATGATTCTGCCGCTTACAAAAGGCCCCCTGTCGTTTATGCGCACCACTACGGAACGACCGTTTCTTCTGTTTGTGACACGCACCATCGTATTCATCGGAAGCGTCTTGTGGGCCGCGGTCATCGCATACATATTGTAGCGCTCACCGTTTGATGTGGTGCCTCCGTGAAAATCTGGGCCGTACCAGCTCGCAATACCCTCCTGCTCCCATCCTACAGATACGACTGTCGGATAGTACCTTTTACCGTTTATAGTATAGGGGCGGAGAGTCGCCCTGTGTATCGCCTCGGAAGAGCGGGGTTTCGATACTGCCGGCTCTCCGTAACTCGGGTAGGGCTGGCGGCTGCATCCCGTAAAGAGCAGAAAGACCACCGCAATCGAGACAAAAGATATACTAATTCGGAATGACAATCTTGTCACCTATGTGTATAATGTTGCTCTTTAGATCGTTGCGCGCCTTGAGCGTGGCCACTTTGATCCCGAAAAGCTTCGCGATCTTGTAGATCGAGTCGCCCTTCTTGACCCTGTAATGCCTGATGCTTCCTCTCGGGACGGGAATTATCAGCTCCTGTTTCGGAAAAATGACCGGCTTTTTCATCTTGTTGAAGCTGATGATCATTTTGTAGTTTATGCCGTACCTGTATGCAATTTTGCTGAGACTCTCACCCTTTTTCACCTTGTGCACCAGAAACATATTCTTCTGCTTGCCGGGCCTGTAGGACTCTTTGAAGAGCGCCAGCTTCGAATATGGAATATTGATCTCTACACTCTTTCGGGGCGGGGTGAAGCCGTAGTTGAACTGCGGGTTCAGCCTGTAGAGTTCGTCACTCTTCATACCTATGGTCGCCGCAATGTGCTCGAGCGTCTCTCCGCCGCTGACACTGACGCGTACAAGACTGTTTCCCTCACTGCGGTTGAACGAGTAGGCGCTAATATCTGAAAATATCATACCCGCATCGTTCGACACAAGGGCCAGTGAAAGGATTTTTCGAAGATAGTGGCGGCTCTCTTTGGGAAGGTATCTCTTCTTCTCGTCGAGCAGAACATGCAGGCTGTCGCTTCCGGCCCTCTTTATAGCTCTCATGACCCTCCCCTCTCCGCAGTTGTAGGCAAGTGCGGCAAGATACCACTTTCCGAAAAGCTTGTGCAGTCTCTTCAGATAGGCTATGGCGGCTTCGGTGGAGCGGACGGGGTCGCGCCTTTCGTCTATGTATCGGTCTATCTTCAACCCGTACCTTTCGGCCGTCTTGGGCATGAACTGCCACAATCCCGAAGCCTTCGCATGCGAAAGGGCGCGGGCGTCGAAATGTGACTCCGCCATAGCCATATAGAGAAAGACCGGCGGAATGGAGCTGTCGTGTATCATCTTTCTGAGTGTAGGTATATAGCTGGCACCCCGCTCGAGCATACGCATATAGTGGCCCCTTTTGACGGTCGAAAGATCGTTTTTGAGCTGCATGAAGATAGGGTCACTCAGAAAAGAGGGGTCTATATCGAGGGTTTGAAGGACCTTTATGTCGTCACCGTACTGGGGCTCGACAAAGAGGGAAGCGTGCAGGAGCGTTCCAGCCATCAAAAATAGAAACAGCAGATATTTCACATCCTCTCCCGGTAGTTTGTGGTGGTGTATTTGTTCATTGAATTAATACGAATACGGATTTCGGGCAAAGCCCGCAATCCGGCAGGGACCAAAGTCCCTACAACCCCCTGAAGCTTCGAAATCTCAGATTTCGAGACGTCGAATGGGCAAATTTTATGAAAGTATACCATTTACCTGCTTTTATGTTACACGGATTTCGGGCAAAGCCCGCAATCCGGCAGGGACTAAAGTCCCTACAACCCCCTAAAGCTTCGAAATCTCAGATTTCGAGACGGCGTTTCGTTTACAAACCGCCGGTATGTTACACGGATTTCGGGCAAAGCCCGCAATCCGGCAGGGACTAAAGTCCCTACAACCCCCTGAAGC
>WGAW01000212.1 GCA_015494675.1 Hydrogenimonas sp.
ACAATCGGTACATACCTGTAACCGAGCTGTTTGAGTTGGTAAAGTCTTTTTAGCTGTAGGGCGTTATAGAGTCTGTTCATGAAAGATAGTGTAGATTAAAAGGGGTTAAAAAGAGGTTAGGGCGCCAAAAGACGCCCCTATGACGGTCATACGGGTTTACTCGGTAACTTCGACGGTAACCGGCTCGTTCTCCCACAATCCGTGCTTTGTGCAGTACGCCTGCGCTACAAGATTGAGCTTGTTTCCTGTGGGAACGATGTTGAAAGTGACCTCCGCGTGTCCTTTGTGGCCTTCGCCGCCGAGCATTCCGGCGTTGAAAGTGACTTCGCCGAGGAGTGTTTCGCCGTTGAAGAGGCGGATGCTCTCGATGAAGTGGTCGGGATCGTCAGGGTGAGTATACTCTTTACCCATTACGACTCTTACCGGGAACTTCTCCCCCTTTTTTGCACTGCTCTCACAGTATATGAACGGAGAGTGTCTGTCGATGTAATCTTTTTTAGCTTCTCTCTCCACGGTGTCTATGTCTACATATCGGTTGATCTTTGGCATTTTCAGCTCCTTTGAGTTTTTTGATACCCAAATTGTATCATAAGGGTATTAAAGAAGATAAAATCTGTCTTATTTTCTCTGCGGTTTAAAGATTTTTGAAGCTTGCGCCGAAAGGCGCAAACTTTATACAAAAGTCGGTTCGGAAACGTTGTGCTGTAGTCCCAGCTCCTTCGGATCTATTCCGAGAGCAAGTCCGATAAGCTGCGGTAGATGCAGAATAGGAAGTTTAATATCCCGTCCCATCTCTTTCGCTACGGAGTCCTGCTTTACATCCATATTCAGATGGCATAGAGGGCACGGCGTTACCATCATGTCGGCATCGTTATCTATGGCATCCAGAAGTGCGGTTCCGGTGAGCTTGTGTGCCGTATGGGGAGCCTGCAGATCGGCATGGAATCCGCAGCACTTGTTTTTACTCTCGTAATCTACGCTTTTTCCTCTCAGAGCGTCTATTATTCTATCCAGCGAGGTCGGATTGTAGGGGTTCTCACCGCTGTTGTATTTGCTCATCAGCTCTACACTTTCGAAACCCTCTTCTCCGCCGCCTTCACCAACATCTCTCTCAACCGCATTGTGCTTTCTGTGGAGGTGACTGGGGCGTATGTTGTGGCAGCCGTAGAATGCGGCGACATTGAAGTCGTCGAGCGGTTTCACCACCTTATCGGCCAGCTTGTCCAAGCCGTAATCGTCTATGATCGCGTAAAGGAAGTGACGCACCGAGCTCGTCCCCTTATACTCCAGCCCGACCTCCGCCAGCTTCTCGTTAACCTGCGACTTCAGATCTTCATCGCTGTCGAGACGCTCTTTTGTCATCACCGTGTTGAGTTGGCATGTATTGCATATCGTGACCATATCCAGTTCCTGCTTCTCGGCATAGCAGATGTTCCTGGCATTCAGAACGAGTGAAAGGAAATCGTCGAAATCCTGCAGGTGGCTTGCGCCGCAGCAGCTCGCTTCGTCCAGGAGCACAAGTTCTATATCGAGTTTTTTGGCTACGGCCAAAGTCGACATCAGCAGTTCAGGGGTCGATTCTCTCGCAGTACATCCTGTATAGAGTGCATATTTAAGTTTAGCCATATTCGTCCCCTTTAAAATTTGACTTTCGACGAGCTCTTGACCAGAGTCTTGATTTCGTCGAGATTTTTTGATTTAGGCATATTCCAAGGCATTACTATTTTGCCTTTTTTAAACATTGCGATAGCTTCGGGCAGATGTTTCATTACGCCGAGCGTTCCTTCTGAGTACCTTACAAGCTCTCCCTCGTCCAGAAGTCCGTGCTTGACGATGGAGTGTTTGAAACCCACCGCATGGCGCGTGGCTACATTGTTCTGCGCGAGACCCTCTTCAAAAATCTGATTATGCAGCTTTGTGATCTTGCCTATAGGATCGACATCTTTCGGGCAAGCCTCCGCACACTCGAAACACTTTACGCAATCCCATACTCCCGGGCCCATCTCACGCACCTTCTCCAGTCGCTCACGTTTCGCGTTGTCGCGTACATCCGCATTGAAGCGGTATGCCTTTGCGAACTGGGCGGGTCCGAAGTACTTCTCGTTTACTTCCACAACGGGGCATGCGTAGTAGCAGTTTCCGCACTGGATGCAGTAGTCGGCCTCGAGCAGCTGTTCAGCCTCGTGCGGAGAGACCTTGATCTCCTCTTTAGGGTGTTCGTCTATCTCTGCAACGAGGTAGGGCTTGAGCTTTGCATGCTTGTCCCAGAAATCCTTTTTGTCGATTATCATATCTTTTACGACACGTTTTTTGCTCTGCGGCTCCAGAAGAAGCGTGTCGGTTTCAAAAATCTCTACAAGCTCCCAGACATTCTGCTTGCATGAGAGCACCGGCTTGCCGTTCACCTTGATAGAACAGCTTCCGCAGATTCCGTGTCGGCAGCTCCTGCGGTAGCTGAAACTACCGTCGAACTCCCACTTGATGCGGTTTAGAATGTCAAGTACAAGTTCATCTTTGCCCACTTCCATCTCGTAAGTCTTAAAGTAGGGCAGAAAGTCGGTCTCCGCGTTGAAACGGAAAGTCTTGAAAGTCAATTTTTTTGTAATTCGTTCACTGCTCATCGCCCATCCTTAATATTTTCTCTCTTGCGGCTCGAATTTTCCGAGTACCACATCTGCATACTCTATATCTATCGATCCGTCTTCGTTCATCGTCGCGAAAGTGTGTTTGAGGAAGTTCTCGTCGTCTCTTTTCGGATAGTCGTCCCTGTAGTGCGCACCGCGGCTCTCTTTGCGCGCTATAGCGCCTTCGACGATAAAAGTGGAATAGTCGAGCATATGGCCGAACTCGATGGCCTCCTGCAGATCGGTATTGAATATCTTGCTCTTGTCGTCGATGCGTATATTTTTATATCGCTCTTTCAGCTCCGCGAGAATGGCCCTCTGCTTCAAAAGAGTCTCTTCGGTTCTGAAGACTCCGGCGTTGGCCATCATGCTCTCCTGAAGCTCGGCTCTCAGTTTCGGTACAGACTCTGTTCCGTTGTTCTCCATGCAGAACTCGATCTCCGCCAGCATTCTGTCGGCGTCCTCCTCTTTGGCCTCATGGCACTCGAGTTTGCCGTTTTCCAGATCTTCCACTATATGGGTTCCTACATGGCGTCCGAAAAAGAGCGCTTCAAGCAGCGAGTTGGCACCCAGCCTGTTGGCTCCGTGAACGCTCACGCATGCGCACTCACCGGCCGCGTAGAACCCTTTTACGATCTCTTCGGGGCTCTTTTTGACATGGCCGTCTATGTCGCACGGTATGCCGCCCATAGAGTAGTGTGCGGTCGCCGCGATATAGATGGGTTCTTTTATCATGTCCTGCCCAAGGAACGTGATGGCGAGATCCCTCAGCTCCGGCAGACGCTCCATGATGAGCTCTTCCCCCAGATGCGTAAGGTCTATCGCCACAGCATCCTTGTTTGGACCCACACCGCGCCCTTCGAGTATCTCCTGTGTGATTGCACGGCTTACTACGTCGCGAGGTGCCAGCTCCATCTTTTCGGGAGCGTACTTCTCCATGAATCTTTCGCCGAGGCTGTTGTAGAGGCGTCCGCCTTCACCTCTGGCCGCTTCGGAGATGAGAATTCCGCTGCCGGCGAGTCCGGTCGGGTGGAACTGAACGAACTCCATATCTTCCAGAGGCAGACCGTGGCGCGCCACTATAGAGAGACCGTCGCCGGTATTGGCGTGCGCGTTCGAGCTGATTTTGAAAGCTCTGGCGTAACCGCCGGTCGCGAACATCGTGGCTTTGGCGTTGAAGATGGCCGGCTCCAGATCTCTTATATTGTAAGCGACTACACCCTTTACCACACCATCCTCGTAAATGAGATCGGCGACGTACCACTCGTCGAAGAAGGTGACGTTTTCCCTATCGGCCTGCTCATATATGGTTTGAAGTAGTGTAAGTCCCGTTCGGTCTCTGGCGTAGCAGGCTCTCGGTTTCGACTGACCGCCGAAAGGACGCTGCGCTATCGTGCCGTCCTCTTTTCGGCTGAAAGCGGCGCCGCTGTTTGCGATCCAGCGGATAGTTTCGGGCGCTTTTGAACACATCAGTTCAACTGCATCCTGGTCCGCCAGATAGTCGCTTCCTTTGACCGTATCGAACATATGGAGTTCGATATCGTCATCTTCGCTTAGAGCGGCGTTTACACCGCCCTGTGCCGCTCCGGAGTGGCTTCTTAGCGGGTGCAGTTTCGTCAGTACGGCGACACTTTTACCTGCCCGTTGAAGCTCCCTTGCGGCTGCCAGTCCGGCAAGTCCGGCACCGACAATCACAACATCGTATTTATGTATCTGTATACTCATTGAGACGCATCCTTTGTAATGTGGCATGGGAATATGGGTCAATTATACATATCCAACTCTATAATTAAGTTTAATCATGATTGTGATCGGTACGCATATTCGGGCAAGTGTTACCAATGTTTTCAGCCTCGTACAACCCTTGGACCCATATAGACTCTGATATAATTATCCGCATGAACAAAGAGGACTACTTTATAGAGTGCTTTTCCAAAAGCCCGTTTATCGGAGACGATGCAGCCGTTATAGACGCCGGAAAGCTTAAAAATCTATGCGTAAGCCAGGACGCCTTTTTTGAAAACGTCCATTTCAGGCGCGACTGGATGAGTCTCTACCAGATCGCCAAAAAAGCGATGCTTGTGAACATATCGGACGCTATCGTCATGAATGCGAAACCGCGATACGCCCTTTTGACGGTGGCGATTCCGAAAAACTACTCGAGAAGAGAGCTCAAAGAGCTCGCACGCGGTTTTCAGGATGCCGCGGACGAATACGGCATTACAATAATAGGAGGAGACACGATAGCCAATATCAAGCTTGATATATCGGTAACCATAATGGCCGATTGTAAAAAACCGGTAAGAAGAAGCGGTATGAGAGAGGGGGACCTGCTGGCCTATACCGGAAGGCTTGGAGGAAGCCTGCGGGATCTCAGACGCCTGTTAAGGGGCGGCAGCGTAAACGAGAGTTCGCGCTTTATAGCTCCGATACTGAGAGATAGGTTCTTTTACGAAGCCGCTTCAAGCATTAGGTGTGCGATGGATATCTCGGACGGTCTTTTTCACGATCTTGAAAAGCTTCATCGCTCCAACAGGTTAGGTTTCGAGTTTTTCCGCCATATTCCCAAAAGGGTGGGGTGCAGCGGCGAAGAGTTCGAGATTCTTTTCGCTTTCGATCCCGCCAAAGAGAGCAGGATATTAAACATCGCAAAAAAGACGAGGACACCGATCACCGTCTTCGCGAGGGCCGTAAGAAAGCCCTATATCGACATCTGCAAAGCGAACCACTTCTGACTTCATGCCAGCCCGGCAAGAATCTTTTCTATATCTATGCCGAATATGGAAAAAGCTTGATACTTTTTCATCAAGCCGCTTTTCGCCTCTTGCAGTGACGGCGGATTCACACCGTTTCTGATGGAAGCGGCGGCTTCCATAAAGGCGCCTATGTGGTCTGCCGTCTTTATAAGCGAGCCGTCTATGGCGTTGTAGCTGTCGCTGTTGTATTTCGACTGCATCAAATCGACCTTGTCGATTAGTTCAAGGTTCCCGTCCACCATGATCTTGTCTGCGAACTCGTCGTTTAC
>WGAW01000213.1 GCA_015494675.1 Hydrogenimonas sp.
CTACCGGCAAGAAGAGATCGTTAACCATTTTCTGAAGTATGACCAGCTGCTGCGCATCCTTTTTGCCGAAGTAGGCCCTTTTGGGGCCCACAAGGCCGAAGAGCTTCATAACAACCCGCACGACGCCGTCGAAGTGGCCCGGACGGCGGTTTCCCTCCAGAATGTAGCCAAGATATTCGGGCGCCTTCAGCTTCACTTCGTCTTTTCGGTACATAGAGGAGATTTCCGGCATGAACAGGACATCGACACCGGCCACTTCGCATATTTTGGCATCGGCCTCCTCGCGCCTCGGGTAGGCTTCGAGATCCTCTCCGGGAAGAAACTGCGTAGGGTTGACAAAGACCGAAACCACGGTATGGTCGTTCTCTTCCACCGATCTTTTTATAAGACTCAGATGCCCCTGATGCAGCGCTCCCATCGTCGGTACAAAGCCGACACTCCCTTCCATTCTCTCTCTGACGCTTCTTAAATCTTCTATACTACGTATAATCTGCACATAGAGCCTTTTAGTGTATAATAGCTATCTTTCATGACCTGTTGAAACATCTGCCTTTTGGGCCGCCGGGCGGCCGACACAGCTTTTAAAGGCACCGAAAAGAGGTCTAGTTACGCAATTATAGCAAAGAGGATAGAGAGTGGACAGTTACGAATTTTCCGAACTGATGAAGAGGCTTAAGACCAAGATAGAGAATATAGAAAACATTGTCAAACCCGACGAAATAAAAAAGCGGCTCGAAGAGATCTCGAAGATGGAGATGGCCGAAGATTTCTGGAGCGACGCCAAAAGAGCCGGAGAGATTCAGAAAGAGAAGAACAGGCTCGAAAGATTGCTCAAAAGCTACGAAGAGGCGAAAAGTGCGGTAGACGACGCGGTCGATCTTTTCGAGATGGCCACGGAAGAGAAAGACGAAGAGACGCTGCAGCAGCTCTTTTCTGAGGCGCCGGAGATAGAGGAGCGGGTGAACAGGGTCGAGATAGAGGTGATGCTGAGCGGCCCGCACGACGCCAACAACGCGATAGTCTCTATCCACCCGGGAGCCGGGGGAACGGAGAGTCAGGACTGGGCGAGTATGCTCTACCGCATGTACCTGCGATGGGCCGAACGGCACGGCTTCAAGGTAGAGGTGCTCGACTACCAGCCGGGAGAAGAGGCCGGCATAAAGGATGTCAGTTTCATAATAAAAGGCGAAAACGCCTACGGCTACCTGAAGGTCGAAAACGGAATACACCGTCTTGTGAGAATAAGCCCCTACGACTCAAACGCGCGCCGCCATACCTCTTTCGCCTCCGTGATGGTGTCGCCCGAAGTTGATGAAGACATAGACATAGAGATAGAAGAGAAAGACCTTCGCATAGACACATACCGCGCCTCCGGTGCGGGCGGACAGCACGTAAACAAGACCGAAAGCGCCATCCGCATAACCCACATTCCCACCGGAATCGTGGTGCAGTGCCAAAACGACAGAAGCCAGCACAAAAACAGGGCCACGGCCATGAAGATGCTTAAGTCGCGCCTCTACGAACTGGAGCTCGAGAAGAAGAGAGCCGAAGCGGAGGGCGTCGAAAAGAGCGATATCGGGTGGGGACACCAGATAAGATCGTACGTGCTCGCACCGTACCAGCAGGTAAAAGATACAAGAAGCGGCCAGGCCTTCAGCAACGTAGAAGCGATTCTCGACGGCGATATAGACAAGCTTATAGAGGGCGTACTCGTAGCGGAAGCCGAAAAGAGCGACACTCAAAAGAGCGGCTAAGACCGGCTCCTTACTCGAGCGCTTCATACCGAACCCATTTTGCGTTATGCGGCCGCTTTCTCGAAATGAAACGTTTGCACCGCTCTTTTGGTCGGCCGGCAAGCGCAAACTATTCACGGTATCACGACTCGGATATTCCGGCTCTATTCCGCTCCTTGCCAACCATGATATATAAAATCTCCGCCTCTCTGAAATTTTTCCGCAATATATGGATTAACTGCCCTATTTTTATCAGTTTTAAGCATTTTAACCCCTTTTAAAAATATCTTAAATATTATTTCAATAACATATAGTTAATCGAACCATCATTTTATTGACTTGTATCAAGAAAATAAAGGGTGGGTCGTAGTAAAATTGTATGGTAAAAGCTGTTCCGGCCACCTGTATATATGTAAAGGTAGGCTATATTATATATAGAGTTGACCGGAACGGTTAATCCTAATACCACAAGGGAGTAAGTATGAACAAAATCAAGATGAGTCTTGTAGCAGCACTGGCTGCCGCCGCTGCAACAACCGGTGCCAACGCAGGTGCTTTGGACACTATCCTGAGCAATCCGAAGCTCGATGTAGAGCTTCGCCCGAGATATGAATCGGTAGATGACAGTGTCCATAAAGATGCGAGTGCGCTTACCGTACGAACCGCCATCGGCGTACAGGCCGGACTTCTCGGCGTAGACGGACTCAATGCTCAACTGCAGGCTATGAGCGTAGACCACTTCGGACTGGTAAACGACTATAACGGAGTTACAGCCGGCGATGCAGCTTATGCAGTTGTTGCCGATCCTGCACAAACACGCATGACACAGGCAAATATCTCCTACAGCGCAAACGGCTTC
>WGAW01000214.1 GCA_015494675.1 Hydrogenimonas sp.
GAAGAGAGGCCAGCTTATCTCTCATGCGCTCTTTGTAGGGGGAGAGTTTCGGTGCCTGCGCGGCGATCGTCAAGTCGGCATGGACGATATCGAAACCGCAGCGGCGGATTTTTTTAACCACCTCTTCAAGCAGCTTGCCTGAGTCGGCTCCCTCGTAGAAGGGGTCTGTATCGGGGAAGAGCTCTCCTATGTCACCCATGCCCGCGGCTCCAAGCAGGGCGTCTATCAGCGCGTGTATCGCCACGTCTCCGTCGGAGTGGGCCCTGAAGCCGTAGTCTACATCGATCTTTACGCCGCAGAGCACCATCTCCCTACCTTTCTCGAAGGCGTGAACATCGTAGCCGCTGCCGGTAAAAGAGAGATTCGTGTCGGGTCCTTTTCCCTCGAGGCACGGAAGGTGTCTCAAATCTTTCAAAAAGGTGAGCTTGTGCAGGGAATCGTCGCCCTCTACGAAAACCACCCTTCCGCCGCTATCGTAGACGGCACTGCTCTCATCGGTATAGATCTTTCCCGTCCTCAGGGCGGATCTTAGCTTGTCGGTACGGCTTAGCTGCGGTGTCTGTATGCGTAGAAACTTCTCTCTGTCGGCGGGCCGTTCTTCGTAGTAGACCGTATCGCTGACCTTTACGGCCGGAACAGCGGAGTCGGCACCCTCGATCGCCTCCAGGAGCTTCAGGCAGATATCCCTCCCCACGCACGCTCTGGCTACGTCACTTACCAGGACAAGTTCGGTATCCACCTTTTCGAGCGCGTTGAGAAGGGACTCCTGGCGCGATCTGCCGCCGCTTGTGAAGCAGTAGTCGCCGAAACGGCGCATATATCCTATCTCTTCCGGATGTGACGCTATGACTATTTTTGAAAATAGTCCCATCTCTTCGAAATTTTGTACCACCTTCAACCACAGGGGGTCGCACCCTATGCGCAGCCACTGTTTTTTCACATCGTGTTTAAAACGTGTCGCTTCTCCGGCTGCGAGGAGGATCAGCGTTAAATCAGACAATTTTTCTCCTAAAAGCTGCTTTGGTGTTACGAAAGTATACACAAGAAAAGCTTGCTTTTATCTTTTTTGTGATAATTTTTGGGTGATCAGTCACCGTGGAGTGATACTCGGTTTAAGAAGGATATTTATGAGAAAAGAGTGGATAGAGAAGAGAAAAAACGACACCGTAAGAACACAGATGTATTATGCGAAACGCGGCATAATTACGGAAGAGATGGAGTATGTTGCGGGAGTGGAGAGACTCGATCCCGAGTTCGTGCGCAGTGAAGTGGCGCGCGGCAGGATGATCATACCCGCAAACATAAACCACACGCAGCTCAAACCGATGGCGATCGGGATGGGCGCTACATGCAAGATAAACGCCAATATAGGATCCTCCGCCGTGGCCAGTGACGCCGCCGGAGAGGTCGAAAAGGTGAAGGTGTGCCAGAAGTACGGAGCCGATACGATTATGGATCTCTCTACCGGCGGCGATCTCGATATGATTCGACAGGAGGTCATCAAACACGCCGACGTTCCCATAGGTACCGTTCCGATGTATCAGATTCTTCACGACTGCAACAACAAGATAGAGGATCTGACGATCGACGCGATGCTGGAGGTGATAGAGCGGCAGGCGCAACAGGGTGTGAGTTACTTTACGATACACGCGGGCTTCCTGCTCCGATCCATGCCGTTGATCGCAAAACGGAAAATGGGTATAGTAAGCCGCGGAGGTAGCCTGATGGCAGCCTGGATGATGCACTACCATAAAGAGAACCCTTTCTATACGGCCTACGACGACATACTCGACATTTGCCGTAGATACGATGTCTCCCTTTCGCTCGGAGACAGTCTGCGTCCCGGTTGCCTTTACGACGCCAGCGACGAGGCGCAGCTCGGTGAACTCAAGGTTCTCGGAGAGCTGACGCTTCGGGCATGGGAGAAAGATGTGCAGGTGATGATAGAGGGGCCCGGTCATGTTCCGCTCAACCAGATAGAGCGAAACATGAAGCTCGAGCGTGAGTATTGTCACGAGGCTCCGTTTTATATACTGGGCCCGCTGGTTACGGACATCGCCGCCGGGTATGACCATATAAGTTCCGCCATCGGTGCGGCTGTAGGCGGATGGCACGGTGCCAGCATGCTCTGTTACGTAACACCGAAAGAGCACCTGGGCCTTCCCAACGCCGACGATGTCAGAGAGGGAATAATCGCCTACAAGATCGCCGCGCATGCGGCCGATATAGCAAGAGGCAGAAAGGGAGCGCGCGACATAGACGACGCGATGAGCGACGCGAGATACGCATTCGACTGGAACAGGCAGTTCGAACTGGCTCTCGATCCGGACAGGGCCAGAGAGTACCACGACGAAACCCTGCCTCAGGATGTATTCAAAGAGGCGGAGTTCTGCTCGATGTGCGGACCGAAATTCTGCAGCTACAAGATCAGCCAGGATCTTATAGAAGGAAATGTCGATGTCTCGTCGTTCGATACGGCGGCGAGCTGACACTGAAGCCGTATAAACAATGAAACTTCAGGGGGTCGCAAGAAATCTAACCCCCTGCCGAATTACGGGCGCGGCCCGGAATTTGCGTAACATCGGTTATAAAAATAAAACTTCAAAAAGGAATAGTAAATGACAGAGAGTCAGGTAAAAGAGGTATTGTCTACGGTAACATATCCGGGGTTTACGAAAGATATCGTAACCTTCGGATTTGTTAAAGGCATCGAGATAGACGGCGGCCGTGTAGCCGTTACGGTAGAGATAACTTCGAGTGCGCCTGAGGTGAAAAAGGCCCTCGAAGATGAGATAAAGACGAAGCTCGAGATGGCGGGTGCATCGGAGGTGATTCCGATGATAATCCAGCCCAGGATGCCGAGAGAGACCTCAAGCCACGGCAAGAACATCGCACCGCAGGTTAAGAACTTCGTGATGGTCAGCTCCGGTAAAGGGGGTGTGGGTAAATCCACAACATCCGTGAACCTCGCGATCGCGCTTGCGATGGAGGGTAAAAAGGTGGGGCTTCTGGATGCGGATATATACGGCCCCAACGTCCCCCGTATGATGGGCATAGAGGATCTTCGTCCGGAAGTTGTCGGCAACAAAGTGAAGCCGATCAACGCCTACGGCGTGGAGGTGATGAGTATGGGTGTTCTGATGGAGGAGGGGCAGTCTCTCATCTGGCGCGGCGCTATGATAATGAAAGCCATCGAGCAGTTCCTGCGCGACATTCTTTGGAGCGATCTTGACGTGCTTGTCATAGATATGCCGCCCGGAACCGGCGATGCGCAGCTTACACTCGCCCAAAGCGTTCCCGTAACGGCGGGAATCACCGTAACGACTCCGCAAAAAGTTTCGCTCGACGACTCCAGAAGGAGCCTCGACATGTTCAAGAAGCTCAACATTCCGATTGCGGGGGTCGTAGAGAACATGAGCGGCTTTATATGCCCCAGCTGCGGAACCGAGAGCGACATATTCGGGCGCGGAACAGCCGCCGCGGTAGCTGCCGAGTACGACAGCAAGCTTTTGGCGCAGATTCCGATAGAGCCCGCCGTACGCGAAGGGGGCGACGAGGGCAAACCGATCACCTACCACTACCCGGAGAGCGAGACCGCCAAACGGTACATGAAAGCCGCTGAAGAGCTCTGGGCAACGATAGAGCAGATAAACGAAGAGGGCGGAGTGAGCAACGAAGCTATCCAGCCTACCACGCCTCCGGGTGTTTCGGCCTGTTCTACGGGTGGACACGGCGGCGGTTGCGGACACTAAACCCTGCTCTTTGCGAGTGCGGCTCTGTCGGGGCCGCACTAAAGCTCCTCTTTTTATATTCCGCATATCATAGGATTACTCTGTCAGCTCTTTCATTATTTTCTCTTTGTTGATACAGAATTTGCCGTTCTTTTCGATCAGGAAGAAGTCGTTCACCCGCTCTTTGCGTGTGGTTATGACCGCGGAGGCTATATCTATGCCGAGCATGTCGAAGTAATGGGCCACATAGGCCATGAGTCCGCGCTGGTTTGAGGTCTTTATCTGCATAGTGGCGTAGCTTTTTGAGTGCTCGCAGTTGATCTTGATCTCTTTCGGCTGAATCTTCGGTTTTGTCAGTTTGATGCTTTTGCTCATATCGAACGAGTCGTGAACTATCGCTTCGACCGTCGGGAACTCCTCTATGCCTACCGTATCGTTGAACTCGAGGACGAAATATTTGACACCGTCGAAGAGCTTGAATATCTCCATGCCGACCAGCTCCAAGTGGCTAAGCTTGCCGAGCAGGTAGCCCAGGTTTATCGGCACTTTTCTGAAAATCTCAATCTTGAGCGCCTGCTTCGACTCTATCTTCATCGAATAATCATCCACATCGCGCGCCTGCATCGCGATATCGACTATCTCTTTTGCGGTATGTTTTATGAAGAAGAGATTCGATTCGATCGATAGAATCTTTTTCTGCAGAGATCTCGGAAGCTTCTTGAACTCATCAATCTTTTTGAGAGCCTGTTCGCGTCTGAGTCTCTTTGCCGTCTCGTCGATGATATAGGGCTTCTCCAATATTTCGGAGGCGGCGAAGTAGAGGGTTTTGAGCATTCTGTCTGTAAATGCGTTGTAGATCCCTTCGCCGACAGCCCTTACATCGCAGTATGTCAGAATGAAGAGCATATCCAGTAGTCTCTGCCTGTTTAGAGGGGCCGCGAATCTCGATACGGTCGACTCGTCGTAGATATCCTCGTTGTGTATCGTTTTAGTCATTCTGGTGTGGTATCTGATGAGCAGGGCGCCCTCTTTTACGAGCTCTTCCTCAAAGCCGAGTTTCTTGGCGTAGACCTTGAACAGGTCGGCACCAACCTCATGGTGGTCTCGTATGCGTCCTTTCCCGGCGTCATGAAGCAGCGCTACCAGTTTCAGCATCGCTTTGGTATCGCGGTCGAGCTTTTCGAAAAGAGGCTTGAGTATCTCGTGGGAGAGCATATCGATCTGTTCGAGCGTCTTTATGGAGTGTATGTCTACCGGATAGTGGTGGTAGCCGTCGAACTGCGGCAGGTACATCACACGTTTCATCGGAGGGATCGTCTGCGCCAGTTTGCCGCTTTTGTAAAGTGCCGCTACGACTCCTGCACTATATGGAAGGTAGAAGATCTGGCGGATTGCCGCTATCAACTGCTTACCTTTAGTCTTTGGAATCTCGGTCAGGTCTATCAGATGGCAAAACGACGCGTCGGCGACCAGGGGGTATTTTTGCCCCTCTCTGAGCATCAGCTTCAGGTAGTATAGAAATGTTTTCGGCTTCATCTCCCTGCGGGCGTAGAGAGTATCCTGACACCTGAATATTCCGCTTTCGATAAATTCGCTTCTAAGAATCGGCAGGTTGTCCTCTCTATAGAGGTACGGTTTCGCCAGAAGTCCCGTCCAGTAGGAGCTCTTCTTTCTTATCGTGTCGAGTGAGTGGAATGTTCTGGTTACAAGCTCTCTTTGCGCTTTTTTGGGGTTTGAGGTGTCTATTCCAAGAAGCGCCGAGACTCCCGGTACGTGTTCGAGGCGCAGGGTGTCCTCTTTCTTGCCCGCACTAAGATGGAGTGCGGCCCTTACCCGGAAAATGAACTCCAGTGCCGTCCTGTATTCTGCATAGTCGCTCTCGTCTATTACGCTTCCTACAAGCTCTTTTAATCTGAATACACCGTGGCGCACCGCCGCTATCCAGAATACGAGGTTTGCATCCCTCATCCCGCC